>JAAXQF010000123.1 GCA_012974435.1 Desulfuromonadales bacterium
GTATTATCAACAAGGCAAAAGCAAAGATTGCCGCCTTGGACGTTGGGAAAACTCCCTTAAAGATAAGAGTCTCTGGTGAATCAGGGGAGACGCTGAAAGTCTCCGTTGCAAGTGCAGACACCTCCATCGCCCCATTCGAAATTCTTTCTGCATCCAGGTTAGTCCCGGTAAGGGGCGGAACCGAAGGGCTGGATTACGATAGCCTCTATCAACGGCTGGAACCTGGCGATGAATCGGAACATGCTCTTGGCGAGCTGGAATGTGAAAACCTGCAAAAGGGACTCTTCCTGCCTCTTAAAGAGCTCACTGCAATCAAGAAGAACATGCTCTTTGTTCTCAATGGCTCAACAAAGGAAATTGAGCCGATCGAGACCCCGCGTTTAGAAGAGCAGGATACGTTGAAAACTAAACCCCGTCTCTCGGTATTGATTTCATCCAGAGAGCAACTGGAGCTGTGTGGTGAAACCTCTGCTGATCTGTTTTTTCAACTCCCCAGCTGCTTTCCAGATGACTATTCTGCGTTGGTAGAGATTTTTCAGGAGAACCAGAATTTAACCCCCTGGTTCCCTTCGGTTTTGATAGGCAAGGACTATGCTTCTGCAGTTGCACTCCTGGATCAGGTGCAGCCGAAGCGGATTGTAACCAACAACACCGGGATCGCTTACGAGGCGTATAAGAGGGGGGTCCACTGGATCGCGGGTCCCTATTTGAATATCGTTAATTCCTTCAGCCTTTTATGCTTAAAGGAAAAGTTCAACTGTTCTGGTTCCTTCATCTCAAATGAAATCAGCCAAAGGCAGATGCTGAAAATCATCACACCCAAAGATTTTGAACTCTACTACAGCATTTATCATCCGGTACTGCTCCTGACGAGTCGACAATGTTTACTTCACCCGATTGAAGGCTGTGACAAAAGCATTATGGATGATGAATGTGCTCTCGATTGCAACAGGTCTTCTTCTATTACGAACTTGAAAGGTGTTGCTCTGTTTGTTGATAAATCGAAAGGTTGTTATCATCGCATCTATAACGAGCATAACTTTTTGAACGCAGATATTGTGACCGATTTGCCGGGTCGGTTCTCCAGCTTTTTTGTCGATTTAACGGCTGTGAAAACTGCAACGAAAGTAGAGCTGAATGAAACGCGCATCATCAAGATTTTTGAGGATCTTTTAAATGCAAAGCCGGAGGCCAAAGAGTACCTCGAAAAAGCAATCCATCCCTCTTCGAACATCCAGTATCAAAGAGGCATCTAATCGGACTCGATTATTTTATGCAAGACTTGATACTCTTTAGTGATGGCAGTGTGCACGCTCAGTCCAAGATTGGCTATGGGGCTCACCTCGCAGTGCCTGAACCTGGGCTTTCGCTGGAGGAGTTGATATCGCACGTGCGTGTGAAGCGCTTTACCCAAACCTCTTCAACAAAACTCGAGTTGCAGACGTTACTGTGGGCGTTGAGTGATATTCAGGTGTCAGGGCGTAAGGTGATTATTTACACGGATTCGCAAAATATTATCGACTTGCCAGGCAGACGTGAACAGCTGGAGCGCAAGGCTTATCACTCAAGTAAAAACAGGCTGCTCAACAACCATGAGCTGTATCAGGATTTTTATCGTCTGACCGATCTACTCGATTATGAATTGGTGAAAGTGCACGGCCACCTGGCGTCGAAGCAAAAGGAAGATATTGACCGGATCTTTACGCTTGTGGATAGAGCGTCCAGGCAGGCTCTTAGAGCAGAGCCCTCGGTCATTGGGCCATTGGGGTCGGACTGAACCTCCCATGTCACACGCTCCACAAGGAAAAACGACAATGAAAAAATGTCCCTTCTGCGCTGAAGACATTCAAGATGAGGCGATAAAGTGTAAGCATTGCAGTGAGTTTTTGGACACCTCCTTTTCTCCACGTGTCGAAAAAGAAAAATTGCCTTGGTATTTCCGAACCACGTTTATTGTCCTCGCACTTTGTAGCGTGGGCCCTCTGGCGTTACCCATGATCTGGTGGCGGCCACAAACGACCCTGGCATGGAAGATCGGTCTCACCATCGGCATCCTTTTGCTTAGCTGGGTTTTGTACCTGCTCACGCTGGAATCCCTGCGTAGTATTCAGGAGTATTACGAATTTCTTGAAAGCCTGTAAAAATGTCATTGCCCTGAGTTACGGGGACAGCCAACTTAATTGAACAATTGACAACAGGGTCACGCTGAGGTCCCCCAAGTAAAACGGTCTCGTTCATTGGGCGAACCTTAAGTATTTTAGCCTCCTGCAAGCTTTACAGTAATAACTTAACAATAACGTCTTGACCGGTTGTAAATCCCCAAGTGGATGACTATAGTGAAGTTCCACATACAAACTTGCCATTGGCCCTGAAAAAGGAGTTTCACATGTTGAAGCGTTTTGTCCTGTTGCTGATCGTCGCTCTTGTAACCCTGCCTGCTCTCAGCGGTTGCGGCTACAACCAGATCCAGAAAAACGAAGAAGGCGTCTTTGCCGCCTGGGCCGATGTTGAAGCAACCTATCAGAGACGTAGCGATCTGATCCCTAACCTGGTTGAAACGGTCAAGGCTTATGCTTCGCACGAGAAGGAAACTCTGCAGGCCGTTACCGAAGCCCGTGCCAGCGTCGGCAAAACCCAGATTAATACCGGTGATCTGGGCGATCCTGCGGCTATGGCTAAATTCCAGCAGGCCCAGGGAGCGCTTTCCGGCGCACTCTCAAGACTTCTGGTGACTGTTGAGCGTTACCCGGATCTTAAGGCCAACCAGAATTTCCTTGATCTGCAACACCAGCTGGAAGGGACTGAAAACCGTATCAATGTTGCTCGCCAGCGCTACAACAAGGCGGTACAAACATTCAATAGCTCGATTCGAACCTTTCCAAACAACTTGACCAACAAGTTCCTGCTGAACCTCGAGCGTAAAGAACCCTTTAAGGCTGAAGCGGGTGCCGAAAAAGCACCTAAAGTGAAATTTTAAACAATGTCCATACGTCGATTTGTCCTACCTATACTCCTTGTTCTCCTCATGCCGCTTAATCTCTTGGCGCTTGAGGTGCCAAAGCACACCGGTTACGTCAATGATCTGGCGGGGTTGATTTCGCCGGCAACGGAACTGAAGATCGAAAACTTTCTGCGTGGCTTCGAGGGCAGCGATTCGACCCAGTTGGTGGTATTGACTGTCGATTCTCTGCAGGGTGAAGCTCTGGAGGAATACAGCCTGAAGGTCGCCGAAAACTGGGGCATAGGGCAGAAGGGCAAGGATAACGGCGCGCTGCTGTTGATCGCCAAGCAGGAGCGAAAGATTCGTATCGAGGTGGGTTACGGTCTGGAAGGAAAGCTCACCGACCTGCTTGCCGGGCGCATTATCGACAATGACATCACTCCACGCTTCAAGGCTGGTGATTACGAAGGTGGTGTTGTCGCCGGTATCACAGGGATGGCCGAAGCGGTTCGTGGTGAATACACAGGAACCGGCACGACCTCCCGTAAGAAGAAACGCAACCCTTGGGGCTCTCTGGCCCTGTTCCTATTTCTAGGCCCTGGCTTAATGCTTCTCGGCGGTGGACGTCGTGGACGGCATCGGCGTGGTGGCTTCTGGATCGGTGGCATGGGCGGAGGAGGTTTTGGCGGCGGCGGAGGTTTTGGCGGAGGCGGAGGCGGTGGCTTTGGTGGTGGTG
>JAAXQF010000327.1 GCA_012974435.1 Desulfuromonadales bacterium
GGTACCAAATTTCTGATTCACCGGCATATATGATGATTCAAATCTAGTATCTTTATCAACAATGTCAAGAGTGAAGGGCTGACCCCTATGTTTCTTCCTGGATGGTGGCCGTGTGGTCGCCGACGGACCTCGCGAAAAATTGGTCAGCTTGCCTCCCAAAAAAACGCTTGCCTCGACAAACGCAGCACCCCCGGCCTGATGACCAACCCTGTTCCCTGGAGCAAAAATCCGGACGCTTGTCCCGTAGATCTGTGGCAGTTGCGTTTCATCCGCTATGGGCTGATCTCACATCATCCAGAGAGTCTCTCTTAAGGCACAGCTCTATTCAGGCCATTATTTCGCTCCGGTCAAAAGCTTAGAGAGCGCTGATGCCGACACAACCAACTGAATAGCTACCATTTTTGAGTGCCACCCTAAGTAGCCACTCTCCCATTGGTTATATATTTAGAGGACTCATCAAACCGACAATCCATATAGATTTTGCCCTTAATACTTCAACCAATCTCCCAGTACCCGGATATTTTATGAGAAAATATCCTCCGGGTTTGTGGGAAATCAGACAAAAAAAAACAGCCGCCAGAGGTATCTGTAGCTGTTGCTTTTCAGAATATATTGAAGGGTCAAAAAGTCTTTTTAACGGTAACTTCCCATTTGTGTTCAAGGACCTCGGAGCTAGTAGATGTTTCAGGACGGCGTCCGTAGGAGTAGTCGACGGAAGCCTGAAATTTCGAAAAGTCCACACCAGCACTGAGGAAGGTCAGCAGGGTTTCGGTATCATCAAGATCAGTCTTCTCATAGCGAAGGCGTGCAGAGAGTAAGGTCTTAGAGGTCGGGTAGTAGCTACTAAAGACTGAATAAACGAGCAATCCCTCAGGTTCATTAGCGACACCCTCACCCTTACTATATTCTACCGTCTCACCGAGGACCAGCAGCTTACGAATTCGACCCCGATTATGCCAAAAAGTGTACTCATACGTTTGTTCAACACTCGATCGCTCAACGCTGCCATTAACTTTGTAGTGAGAGCCTTCGTACTCGAGTTGCAGGTTAAAGTTTGAAGATCGACCTGGTGCGTAATTAAAACGCAAGGCACTTGAGAAACTATTGGAAAAATCATCACCGTTCGTTGAGCTACTGTCAATCAGAGCTGCAACGCCGGATGAGGAATCTAGATTGCTGCCAGACAACCCACTGCCGTCAACATAGTTATTTAGAAAATTAATACTCATGCCGTTTCTGGCATAATCAAGCCGGTGAGAAAGGCTGAGTTGACTGCCAGACAAAGTATCAGATTCTAATAATTCATAATTAGCTTCAAAGTGATTTCTTAAACCTGAAGGCAACACAAGATCAGCGAAGGCAGAAGTCACTGATTTAATCAGACTATCACCAAACGCCTGCGCCCCACCATCGAGGATACCAGTAGTTGAGAGTACGGCACCAATCCGATCCGCAACAGTATTATCATAACGCCCTGATCCATAGATAATTTCTTCGCCTATGCCAACGCGCCACAAACTGCTGAGCCGGTCCTCCATGCGCATCGTTAAAACATGCTCGGTAAACGATACATTGGGCTCATTAACACCAGAGCCCGTAGAGTACAAAGCGCTGTAACCAGCAAAAATATCGGTTTCGCTTCGATATTGGCTACTTGAGAATAATTCCATGCCAAGCCGCGCACTTTGTCCTTGACCTTTAGAGCCTGACTTGGTTTCAAGCTCAAGCATAGGCCGCATAATGTAGCGAGCCTGGCGGAAGGTATCGAGCTGGCCACGCATATATAGGCCATCACTGTTCTCCGTTTCTAAACTGGAAATTTGATCAGTAGCGTAGCGGTTCGCTTCGAGCTGGAACCTCCAGTGCGTATCCCGGTTCAATTCACCGCGTGAATAAAACGGGACATGAAGCGTGTGCTCAAGACGATTATGCGTTCCTATCCGGCTGTAACTTGTAAAATTGTCGAGTTGCCAGCGGGTACGTGTTGCCTTGGCAAACAAATTAATATCATAGCGAGTGCTATCAGCGGTAGCTGCCAGGTTCGGAGAATAGTCGCTTTCGGTGTAAGAGATGTCCGCTGAGACATTAATCCAGTTAGTCAGATTGACCCATTGCCGGCGATCCGTTTGATCGATAGTCCCCAGCATGAAGGAATTTTCACTATTGTTTTGGTCAGCATTAATTTTATCTTCATGTTCAAAACGACGGTAATGTATCCAGTTATTTTTTTTATTCAACGAAACAAAGGCCAGGTCGCGGTCAACGTAATCCAGCGGATTTGGGCCTTTCACGTCCTGGACAACCCGCTGTTTATAATCGATCATAAACCGCGGAAGGTTTGCAAGCAAATCACGATATTGGCCCTGATAATGACCATTCGAAACGCCAGCTTCTAATCTAACCCCCGTTGTTATGTGGGTTCCATTATTGATGTTGTTAACAATGCCCCTACGACTGGTAGACTGCTCGTCATTTGCAAACAGAAGGCCCAGGTCGACTGAATTAAATGTCGTTTGATGCATATCATATGAGAAAGCATGCATGCGAAAGGGCAGACCACCGGGGGCAAGCGTAATTTCACCACGGTAAAGAAGTTTATCGAGGGGATTCTCGATTGCTACTTTATTGCCATTAATTTCACTGTCGACCCATCTCCAGTCGTAACCGAGGGTTATATTGTATCGGCCCAGTCGACCGTTGCTTATCTTATCCTGCTTAGTCCAGAGCAACGAATACTGCTGTACGAAATGGCTGGCGTCCAGTGTTTTCACCCCGGCTGTTGCCGATGTCTGTCCGGCAAACATCAACTCTGCGCTGCCGGTCAGTTTTCCACGTGCAGAAAAACTGACCGCTGGGAATACCAGCAGCAGAAGTAACAGACAAATTGAAAATGAAAACGAACGTGGCATGAAAGCTCCAAATAGTGCCATCACGAGCGGGTTAGGCCTCGCGCAACAGTCTTTCGTGCAATAAATATGCCCCTTCCTTCCAACATCAAGAACTGGCACATAGAGGCACACATTCTTGGTTTTGCGGCCCGGGAATATAGCCTGAGGCGCCATCCCGGCGCTTCAGGCACCCACCCCTTGTTCGCGAAAAAAAAACACATGTTCCATGGCTTATTGCTTGACTTTCAAGCCCGCCATGCCTCCCTGTCATATCGCGAACAGATCGCCAACCAGGGAGCGATATGGCCCAACCTTGCATTCATTAACCCCCCGAAATAACATTGCTTTTATGTGCCTAACCCAACTGCGCAAATGCACAGTTCGCCTAAAGACAATTGCCTCAGCTCGCCGCAAGCCCAAGGCAGCATCTACTCACAGATCACTTAAAGTGGGACCTATCCACAACCGGACAATCCAAACCCGTACCCGGGAAGTGCGTCCCAAAAACACTGCATACTGCCAAAAGAAAAGTGGGACAGAGAGGGAATTAGCGACCAGGACAAAACCTGCAAGAATTCAGTACAGGGGCCGGCACTGAAGCAACCAACAATGGCCCGAGGCCCTCAACCAGAAAGGCCCAGAGCCCTGCACAGGGATGAGGACAGAAACAGGCCCTGAACCTACCCTCAGGTCCCATTTTCGGCATCTTCGCTAGAGGATAGCACGCTGGCCATCCCCACCGCCCGAAGGCGGCCAATATGCCAATATAAAAAAAAGGGGGCGAGGC
>JAAXQF010000331.1 GCA_012974435.1 Desulfuromonadales bacterium
GTATAAGAGACAGATACAACCCTAATTGATCGCAAACAAAATGGGGAAAATATTTCATTAATGTATCATAAATCGTAAAGCGAAAATCTAATAAGGCGGTATTTCTTGCAAAAAGATCATCGACCTTATTCTCTGATAACTGCTTTCTTTGTACCGGGGTCTGATTCATGCCACATAACCAGACGAACCGGGCACCAGACAGAAAAGATGGAGACTCGAACGGCAATAGCCCTTCATAAGGAAATGCAGCACCAAGTGTTACCATGACGATTGGTATGCCGGAAAGAGAATTTCCCAGTTTTCGCAAATCCTGATTCTGAACCTGACGATATTGGCTGAAGTAGGACAGATCACCATACTGCCAGTAAATCGGGACGCAAAGTGCACCCAGTACTAAAGTCGAGGCTACGCCGACAAGCAGACGTTTGCGCGTTTCACCGCAGAGCATCAGCAGCGCCCACGGGACAAAAAACACCATGGAGGTACTGACTCTGGCTGGAAAACGTCCTTGCCAGACCAATATTCCTGTGCAAATCAGCAATGGGAGCAGTACATAGAGAAACAGGTGCCGGTATCGCTGCCGATAAACCAGCAGCAGCAAAACCACCAAGCCGGCAACCGTGAGCAAGAAATTTCTAGCTGGAAACGCCACCGCAGACTGCAGAGAAGGAAGAGGATTTCTTATTCTTGGAGCTTTGGTGGCATTGGCCAGAATGTAGTCAAGCCGTTCCGGGCTGTACACTTCGCGGTCTGAGTATCCCCAGCTTCTAAAGAAATTGTAGTCGTTTTTACTCAGCCCGGCCGCCGCATAAACCTCCTGATTCGCATCATAACTATACTGATTAAAATCAACTATCGGGCCGGTCGCACGGCCAATTGCTTTAAAGTCCTGCCACTCGGCACCATAGTTCATCCCGTGCGTCAGAGTGAGGACGAGAATCAGAATAATCGCAGTCGAAAGCGACAGGATGAGAGGCTTTTTTCGCTCAAGGAGCGAACTCACAATCAGCAGACCACACAAGAGCGTCAGCAGCAGAAAGCTGTCCCTTCTCAAGGAAAAGGACAGCACCAGAAAAGACGTAGCGCTTGCATGCAATATTAGATTTTGACGCAACGATGAAAAGGTGACCTGGTTGAGTAAATAGAGACCCAGGTAACCAGCAACAGCCATCACTGCGGAGGTTTTGGTGAATTGCAACAGAAACAGAAAAGGGAGCGCGCTGGACAATGAAATGGCAATACGCGTAAAAAACTTGGCGTTGGATCGAGCCAGAGCATAGCAATAGTTTAGATACAGAACCGACAACAGGATCGCCGCAACATGAAAATATCCGTACCATGGGATGCCTGGAGCAAGGATATACAGTTCCGTAAAGAGTGACGACAGTACGAAATTGACCATAACCGCATGGGGATCAGGAGTGCTCGTTAAGAGTTTTCCGGCAAAGACCAGATTGTAATAGACGTCATCGTTAGTCTCCCAGACACTGATCGGTCCGACCAGGTAGACTGCCAGGCAAAGCACTAAAATAAAAAAAGCCTGCGAGAGCGGCGAACCTTTTAACTTATTCCAAAAATTGATCAAGACAACAAATCCTTCCAGATAAACCAACGATAGATATACGACCGTCATCAGTGTCCACAATTTTCATTAATGCAAAATCACTACCAACAAATGCGCCGCCCAGCGACAACAAGCCATTTCACTCATGAGCCTCTTGCAAAAGTCTTGATTTGAAGCGCACAAAACTTTGCAAGGAAAGTTTCACCCAAACTTGAGAGAAAAACCGTGACAGAGCAATCCCTGGCGTCTACTTCCCCGGGTCTGGACGGACTGAACCCCCTAACCAGCTTCTTGCTCCTTGACACTAAACCACCCTGCACTGAAAGCGCAGGGGCTGAATCGGGACCGATAAGTCCCTAATCGAGCTTAAAACTATCGCTGTCATTGGCTGAAGACTTATACGTTTAAGATATTCTTCAACCACTTCTTCGGTAATGTTTCCGGTGCCCCAGGCACCATAACCTGCTGCCTACAAATGTTTGCCCCAGTATCGCCTATGCAACTCGGGATAATCTTTCTGGAGCAAACGAGAACTTCGGCCCTTGAGTCTCTTCACAAGGTCACGTATCGACAATGATGGCCGATATTCGATGTGCATGTGGATATGATCCTTACTGACAACCCCACTCAGTATCCGCACATCTCCTGCATCACAAACTTGAATGAGCAACCCCTGGCAACGCTTTGGGATATCGCCAGTCAGAACCGCCATAACACTACCCTGTAACCCACACTAGATGAACTGTTAAACGGCTGACCCCATGACTGCCATATCGACAATCGACCATAGCTACTCCCTTGAAAACCAAATATGAGCCGCACCTAAAAAGACCTTGGACTAAAGTCCATAGTTCTACTAGCAGCCTGTTGATGAGATGGTCTCCCCCCGCAATAGAATCAAGCGCTATGGCGGACAAGACCGTCGAACACCTGTGCCGGGGCAAGAACTGCCCCCTTGCCGCTATTTCGCCATCCGTCTTCGCGCTATCACCGCAAAATCGGCGCGGGACTAACGGACACACAGAGAAGATCTCCAGTATCTGCGCATTTGCACAGTTGGCATACGTGTTGCTAGGTTGTTTGTCCAGATTTGATTTCAACACCACAACACTCGGCATAACCTAATATGTGATTTCGTTATGCCCTAAACACTGAACTGCGATCCTATCTCAGTTCAGTATTCTTAGGAGGTTCAAAATGAAAAAGGTAATCCTAGTAGCACTGGCTCTCACACTGCTCGCTAGCTCCGCGTTCGCGGTCGTCAGCGGCGGCAAGCACGACCTCAGCACCCAACTCTGGAACAATGCTGGTGCTGGCGAAATCTGTATCGTCTGCCACACCCCGCACAACTCTCTCACTGATGTTCCACTGTGGAACCGTGCTGCTGGCGCCACCGCCTCCTTCAATCTCTACTCTTCGACCACCCTGGACAATGCTCCAGTGCAGCCGAGCGGCTACAGCCTCATGTGCCTCTCCTGTCATGACGGTGTAACCGGCCTCGACTCCTTCGCTGGCACCACCGGCGTAACCGCCAACGTAATTGGCGCCGGCACTCCTGGCAACTTCGGCACCAACCTGGGTAATGACCACCCAATCTCGATCGCCTACTCCGGCCTTGCTGTTGACGAGCTGCAACTCACCAGCAATGCCATTTCCGGCAGCGCTACTCTGACTGTTGCTGACGTCCTGGTTGGCGGCAATGTCGAGTGTTCTTCCTGCCACGACGTACACGCTACCCCTCAGTACATGCTGGTCGGCACCAACGCTGGCAGCGCACTCTGCATGTCTTGCCACATCAAGTAATCTAGATTTGGCATAGCACGATTTAAGCCGGCAACCAGTCAAATGGTTGCCGGCTTTTTTATGCAAAACTAGATTTCGCGCCGGCTCCTAAACATTCCTCAACCGTCTTCAATATTTTACTTGGCCAAGCCCCCCCCCTTAAGTTAAAATCGCGCAAGCGAGATAATTTTACCCTAAGGAGAAAAACATGGCATCCACCCCACTCTATTCCAGACTACGCCTACTGGCCGCCTGCACGGCGCTGGCCTTTATCACGATCTTTGTTAGTGGCTGCGCAGCCCCCCGCGTACCGGCAACCTTCTACCC
>JAAXQF010000247.1:0-25000 GCA_012974435.1 Desulfuromonadales bacterium
GGGTTCGGGGAAGTTAAAAATTCAATCAAAACAAAAAGCCAAATGCGAAATGCACTTGGCCTTTTGATTTTATTCTTTTTGTATCATACGTTTCGGCGTTTAAAGGTTACCAGCCTTGTCCTTCAGGTACGAAGCAACGCCTTCTTTGTCAGGCTTCATGCCGTCATCACCTTTGTTCCAACCGGCCGGACAAACTTCGCCGTATTTTTCTGTAAACTGCAGGGCATCGATCATACGCAGCATTTCATCGACGTTACGACCAAGCGGCAGATCATTGACCACCTGATGATGGACTTTTCCATCCTTGCCGATCAGGAAAGAACCACGGAAGGCAACACCGGCAGCTTCGAATTCCACATCATAGGCCTTACAGATCTCATGCTTGACATCGGCAACCAGCGGGTAGGCGACAGCACCAATCCCACCCTCATCAACGGGCGTATTACGCCAGGCGGAATGAGTAAACTGAGAATCAATCGAGCAACCAATGACCTGGACGCCACGGTCTTCAAACTCTTTGATTCGCTTGCTGAAGGCAATCAATTCTGTCGGGCAGACAAAAGTAAAATCAAGCGGGTAAAAGAACAGGACAACATATTTCCCCGCGTAATCAGAAAGAGAAAAATCGGCTTTTATAGAACCATCAGCCAGAACGGCTGCAGCAGTAAAATCAGGAGCTTGCTTTCCTACGAGTACACTCATCAGTCTTCTCCTTGGGGTTATTGAATTATTGGCAAACATCAATTTGGGGATCATTCTACTTGCTCTGTGCAAACTGTCAAGACAATTATGACCTTTTTGGTCACTTATGCAGAGAAAGGAAAAGACTGACGTCATACACAGCCAGCCCGGCAGCATTTTACTGAGTTTGGGACAGTCCCCTTAACACCGGGGACAATCCCTGTGGTTGTCAGTCCCTAGACCCAGTCCCCAGCCCCCGACTATTTCTTTTTACTGCGGGGGTGAGCTTTGTCGTAGACCGACATCAGTTGATCGACGCTGACCTGGGTGTATTTTTGCGTGGTTGAAAGCGAAGCGTGACCAAGGAGCTCCTGTATGGCACGAAGATCTGCTCCTCCATCCAGAAGGTGGGTGGCAAAAGAATGTCGTAAAGCGTGTGGGCTGATGTCTTTAATGATACCAGCTTTGATCAGGCGGTTTTTCAGGTTGCGCTGAACACTGCGCGGCGTCAACCGACCTCCCCGTGCATTGAGAAACAAGGGCTCCTCTGCATCGGGCATGTTTCGAGCTTCAAGATAAGTCAGAAGAGCCTCATGAGATTTGCGACCGACCGGTACGATCCGTTCCTTGCGGCCCTTACCAAGCACGCGCACAAGCTTCTCTCGCAAATCAAGAGCTCCAACATCCAGGCCGGTCAACTCACTGACACGTAAGCCACTTGAATAAAAGAGTTCAACAATGGCCCGGTCACGCAAATCCAGAAGTGTATTACCATAACCTCGCTCCATCAGGGCAGTGGCTTCGTCAACAGAGAGGGTTTTAGGTAGATAACGATTCAACTTCGGTGACGACAAACCTTCAGCAGGGTTACTGACCAGACGTCCCTCACGAACCAGGTAACGAAAAAAAGTCCTCAGGGTGGAAAGTTTCCTGGCAATCGAAGTCCGTTGATTACGTTTATGCAACTCAGCAAGATAGCGCCGCAACAGGAAGCTATCGAGCCGGGATAAAGATTGCAGGTCAGCGCCGCCATGCCCTTCAAGAAAGATTCGAAACTCGTCAAGATCACGCAAGTAAGCAGCTCTTGTATGGGGCGAGAGGTTTCTTTCATCAGATATATATGTGGTGAAACTGTCTATCAGCTTTTGCATCACTGGCTCCATCTTTCCATCGTCAGGATACAACATGGCAGGTCAGAAAAAAAGCTGTAAGGAGAATCCCCTCAAAAGATCAAAGACTTACAGCCCTACGCTTAACACTTATGGCCTTATCCATATTGACGGTCCTATATCCGCGTGAGATAATCTTTTCACCATGACAATTTTACTCTCCCTGCTGCTTTTTTTGATCAAGACAACAATCTGTGTGGTCGCGTTGACGGTCCTGCTTAGCTATACTGTTGCCTGGTATGAGCGCGCAAACTCAAGTCCAGCGCTGATTGACCGACGTTTTACAACGCGCGGAATCGGTATCGCATGCTGGTTGCTCATTCAGGAGACGGGCTGTCTGCTACTGACGATCCTGCTTCGACCACTCGGTTGGCAACAGCCCAAAATCCCGGAGGCGAAAGAGTCTGAGAACCCACCTGTCATTCTCCTGCATGGTCTGTTTCAGAACCGTAGCTGTCTTCTCTGGCTGCAGCACCGGCTAAAAGCTGCTGGGTATCAGCAAGTAATCAGCATCAATACGCCTCCATGGCGCGACATAGAGTCTTTGTCAGAACAACTGGCAAAAAAGGTCGATGAACTTCGCATCCACCTTAAAGTCGAAAAAGTCATCCTGATCGGTCATTCCATGGGGGGGATTATCGCACGCAACTACGTGCAGAGCCGTGGCGGCTCTGCCCATGTACAAGCGATGGTGACTCTCGGTTCACCTCATCACGGTTCGAAGCTGGCGCCTTTTGCCCTATCCCCCATGGGAAAGAAGCTCTTGCCCGGCTGCGAATTCCTCACCAGGTTCAACAGCGTCCCATGGCCAGAGGCAACGCCTGCGACTTCGATTTTTACCCGCTACGACAATATTGTCCTCCCCGCAGAATCAGCCCAAATGGATGGTGCCCGTCATATCGAACTCGATGGAATGGGGCATACCGCCCTGCTCTTCCACCCTCGTGCGCTACAAACTGTTATTGAAGCTCTGAGCAACAAAGCTTCATGAAAACCCTTCAGGTAAGAAGCTGCCGGCCAATTGAGATGATCGACATCTCGGCAGACGTTTGTAAAATCATCCGCGAGACCGGGGTGACTGATGGTCTGGCCATTGTCTTCACTCCCCATACGACCGCAGCTATCACAATCAATGAAAATGCCGACCCGGATGTTTGCCACGACCTGGTGATGGCTATCAACAAGATCGTGCCGATGCAGGATGGTTATCGTCACCTCGAAGGCAACAGCGCCGCTCACCTTAAAAGCAGCCTGTTTGGCGCCAGCGAAACCTTGATCATCAATAATGGCGAACTACGGCTCGGCACCTGGCAGGGGATTTACTTCTGTGAATTCGATGGGCCCCGTCAACGCCAGGTACAGATCCAGGTTATCAGCCAATGAGCCTCTCCGTCTCACTGCAAGCCTTAACCGATTATGACCGCACTCGAGTGCAGGATGCCCTGCATCTGCTGCTTGAACCACTAGGTGGCATGTCCAGCTTTGTCAAATCCGGCCAGAATGTCCTTATCAAACCCAATATGCTGGCCGGCAAGAGCCCTGAGAAAGCCGTTACAACTCATCCGGAGATCGTACGCCAGGTCATCCTGATGGCCCAGAGTGCCGGTGGTCATATCAGCGTAGGAGACTCGCCCGGACTGGGGAAACCGGAGAGCGTCGCTCGCAAATGCGGCATACTGGACGTGATTGAGGAGACCGGAGTTCATTTCGCACCCTTTGAGGAATCCGTTCCGATCACTCTTGAAACAGGGACCTTCCATCATTTGGAAGTTGCCAGAGAAGCCCTGGAAGCCGACGTCATCATCAACCTGCCCAAACTCAAGACTCACCAGATGATGGGCTATACCGGAGCGGTCAAAAATCTTTTCGGGCTGGTAGTCGGCATGCGCAAAGTTCGTTTGCATCTTCAAGCAGGGACCGATAAAGCTTTCTTTGCCCTTATGCTGCTTGAGCTTGCTGAACGCTTCCCACCGGCCCTTTCGATCATGGACGCGGTCACAGCCATGGAAGGCAATGGCCCAGGTAACGGCGACCCAGTACACATCGGCGCTTTGCTCGCATCAACAACACCCATTGCTCTCGACACTATCGCGACCACCATGGTTAATCTTCCGGAGCAAAAAGTCTGGACCCAACGAGTTGCCAGGGAATCAGGACGTGAGGGTGTTTCGAATAACGAGATCAATCTTCAGGGCGCAGATTTATCCGCGCTGGCAACAACCAACTTCCGCCCAGCGAAGAATTCCGATGTCAACTTCGGACTGCCGACCCCCATCAAAAATCTGCTTAAAAATGCTATC
Organism: Desulfuromonadales bacterium; assembly: GCA_012974435.1. GTDB lineage: Bacteria > Desulfobacterota > Desulfuromonadia > Desulfuromonadales > BM103 > M0040. The sequence goes on from JAAXQF010000247.1 coordinate 4,151, forward strand.
ACTGCACAACCCTACATCACCAGTGAATGCAAAAAGTGTGGACATTGTGTGACCCATTGTCCGCCAGAGGCGATGACCATTGATGAGCATGGCGTGCAGATTGACTATGGTCGATGTATCCGTTGCTTCTGTTGTCAGGAACTTTGTCCTCATGGCGCAATCATCACCCAGCAAGGTGCCCTGTTGAGGTTGGCAGAATTCATTCAAGGGAAGAGAGACAACAACGATAAACCCTAGCAGCCAGTTCATTGTAAGTCCGGCAGGCTGCTAGCAAACAAAGCAAGTGATGCAACTCTAATGTCTCGCCTTAGACATTTCTACGAATCACATCAATAAACAGCCACCTTCGTTCGTCTCTACCTCAACAGAATAAGCAGCGCAAATAAATTTTTGGAAAAGTAACAAACAGTGTTTTAAAATAAAAGAAGATGGTATATATTATTAATATATAAATCTTTAAAGACCCTGTTTTAATTGAAAAGGAATAATAACATGCTGTTTGTCTGGGATGATAATTACCGAACGGGAATCGATGAGATCGACCGTGACCACAAGGTTTTGGTCAATTTGATCAATGATCTTTATGAAGCGATGCAGGACGGTAGCGGTGGCGCCCTGCTGCTGCCAATATTTTCAGCGCTGAAACATTACACGGAGGACCACTTCGCCAAAGAAGAACGTTACATGGTCGAGTGCGAAGCCCCGGATCAGAGCAAGCATTTTCAGGAGCACAAACACATGGCGGAAACCCTTGCTGATCTGGAAAGCAGGCATCGCCATGGAGAAGCGGCAATTTCTCTGCAAACACTGACCTTCTTACGTGACTGGCTAAAAAATCACATCTGCGTTGTAGATCAGGCGATGACGGCCAAGATCAAAAAACAAACAGAACGACAGGACGCTTAAGTTTTCGGGTTTCACACTAGAGACTCATCCCACAAAATAACGGGGGCACCTCTTATAGAGATGCCCCCGTTATTTTCACATAGTCGGCAACCGACACTATGACAGCCTACTCCTCGTACACCAGCACGCGAATCAGGCCACAGGTATTTCCTGCTTCGACCGTCGTTGAGTCACTCACAGACAGGACCCTGGTAATATTGCTTTCACTGATAAACCGGTTCACTCGCTCATCCAGCTCACCAAGTTCACGCTGCGCCTTGAAGGGCTGTAAAGGCTCGCCGAAGGTTTTGACTTTGATCATGGAAACCTCCCCCGGTGGTCTGGTCATGAGACCTGGACCACCTCTTTGACCTCAGGGAGTTTGTCCCTGAGAGTTCTCTCGATACCCATCTTCAGAGTCATGGTTGACATGGGGCAAGAGCCACATGCACCGGTCAGCCTGACGCTGACGATACCGTCGTCGGTGACATCAACCAGCTCAACATCGCCACCATCGGCCTGCAACGCAGGACGAACCAGCTCAAGGACTTCCTGGACCTTTTCTTTCATCGAATTATCTCCTTAATCTCTTATTGTTAGTTAGCAGCAAACCTGCTTTGTTCGCTTCCGTTAACCCGGAACAGCACCAGTTTAACAGAAAGGACAGGATATTTCATAGTCAGTGGAATTTTACACCCTATCGACAGCCCCCTGACGTTCTCAACCAAAGGGGATCGCACCGATTGCACGGCTACATGACAACTCCGGGGAACCAACATTTTTCCCCTGAACGAGGACCTTGAAGGTTTCGCCCATCCCACCCTCCGGCATAATCAGATTTTTCAAAGTCAGGCGCAAGGTGCGCGCCTCTTTTTCATCCTTAGCGGCAGCTTCGAGCCTGACCAATTCTTCAAAGAACCCGAGTGCCAGCAAGAAACGATACTGTTCACCGAACCAGAGTGTTTCCAAGCCCGCCTCGCAACCGGCTTTCTGCAGGGACGTAAAATCAATGTGCGCGGTGATATCTTTCTCACCCACACGATCATAGGGGTTATCGTCCGCCTGGTGACGATGATAACACATCAAGGTGCCTGCCCTTCGATAAGGAGCATAGAGCTCTTCAACCGGATAACCATAGTCTATGGTTATCGCAAAGCCTTTTTCAATCCGGCCGCCAACGTTACGCATCCATTCCGGAGCAACCAGGTTGGCTTCAGCACGATTCCCTTCCACAGGAGACGAACCGAGCCAGCTAAAGTATTCATCCAACTTAGGCCCTGCGGGCTCACGCAACTCTTCAACAAAAGCATCATCACGGGTGGTGACAAAAACTTCCTGAAGTTCTCCATCGTGTTTCTCGACAAGATGTACGGGAAAGGCATCAACCAGCTCATTGGAGAGGAAGCAACCTGAAGTTATTGACCAATCATCGGCAGCGCACCAGGCAACCCGATCAATATGTTTTTCAAGATTCTCACTTTGTCGTTGACGATTGTCCTGACTGACTTCAACAAGAGTGTATTTCAACTGTGAGTAAAGCTCTGGAGCTTCCTCTGCGATCGCATCGAGAATATCCTGAGCCAGATGTCCTTCGCCGGCCCCCTGCTCGACAATCTGAAAAGCTCCGCCACCAAGCAAGCTGAACATCTGCATCAACTGCCGGGCGACAAGGCGGCCAAAGAGAGCGTTTACACTACTGGAGGTAAAAAAGTCGCCGGCCTTGCCAATCCGGTCACGCGAGGCCATGTAATAACCATACTCAGGGTGATAAAGGGCCTGCTCCATAAAGTCTGTAAAGCTGACACCATCCGAGCTCTTAGCCTGCTGTAGCAGCAAAGCTGACAAGGGCGTAGGGTTTTCTTGTGGGGGGACTTGCGAGGTCATAAAGATTTGTATCTCCTGCAACTGGTCAGAGGCCAGGAACCGACATTCCTTTAAAATCGAGCCGGCAGTTTAACGCAGCCAATTCTGGAGTACAAGAGTCGATTACAGGGAGGAGACAAGTGCGGGCCTGGCCGAGCGAAGAGCACCTGGATCGTTTGTGAAGAGCCCGGAGACACCCATTCTCACCAGGCTTCTGGCTTGCGCCTCCTGATCAACGGTCCACACCGAAACAGGCAGGGCCAGATTTCTACACGCAGCCACCATTCTGCGGCAAACCAGATTGCCAGCAGGATGGAAGGCGCAAGCAGAAATTTCATCGGCCAAGCGAACCGCCTGCCGCCAGTTTCCGTCATCAAAAAGGACTGCCAGTGGCAGGGCTTCATCAAGCGAGCGCAAACCTTTCAACAAGTCGTAATCAAAGGAGGAGATTACAACTTCAGCAGCAGAGTGCTGGCGCAGCAACGACAACACTTCGACTCCGGCAGAGAACTCTTTTAGCTCCAGATTCAGGCTGAGCTTTCCACTAAAAGCTGACAGGACTTCTGCAATGGTCGGTAGCGGCTCCCCCATAAAATCCGGGGAGAACCAACCACCGGCATCAAGCTGCTGCAACTGCTCCAGACTCGTATCCGCAACAAGCCCTCGGCCATCAGTGGTTCTCTCCAGAGACTCGTCGTGGATCACGACAGGGATTCCATCTCGAGAGAGATGAATATCAAGTTCAAGGCCATCAGCTCCAAGTTCAACCGCAGCAGCAAACGCTGCCATGGTGTTTTCCGGAGCAATCTTTGAAGCGCCACGATGAGCCCAGATGAAAGGACGTTGCATACCTGTTAGACTTTCTTTTCAACGCATAACAATAAACTGCAAAGAGGCGACAAGGAAACGATGCGATTTGACCTGTTAATGATTGCCATCGGCCTGTTATTGCTGGTGGCGATGACTTTTACCTTGCTTTTCGGTCGCGAGTATAGTCGCCACGGCTATGGCGCAATTCTTTCAAACAGTAAAGAAGGCCCTTCCATAACGGCCTAATTCTTATCTTTTGACTTTCCTCGTGCCACACACCTCGCACCTTGCTCCTCCCTAAGGACCACCCTGTAAGACAGGAAGCCCTTTTTGGGACCAGGCATAAATTCCACCGTACAGGTTGTAAATTTCAGGGTAGCCCTTCCGAGCCAGATAATTAACGACCTGGGCGCTGCGTGAACCAACGGCACAGTAGACCAGAACCGGACGATCTTTGGGGACCTCTGCGAGGCGCTTCGCAAACTGATCAATCGGGATCAAACGAGCCCCATCGAGCCGTACCTGTTGGTACTCACCAAGAGTGCGGACATCAAGGAGGAAAAGATCACCACGCTGGCCAACCATTGCATAGGCCTCCTGAGGAGACAGATTGCGAGCGACAGCGGCGTTGGCATAAACCGGAAGCAGTACCAGCAGTAGAACAAGGGAGAAAACAAGCTTACATCTCATAACCAGACCTCTTTTAGTAGATTCACAATAATGGTGTCAGTGTCATTGTAACTGAAAACAGCAACCGGTGACGACAAGCAACTCAACCAGAAACAAGAAGCGTCAGTCTCCCATAGCAGCTATTTACTATATTCAAAAAACAATATTATTGCACCCAAAAAAAATTGTCTTTCCTTATGAAAAATGTCATCATGACTGCCGCTGTCAAACAGCAGGGTTATTTCAAACAAGATCCTTACAGAATGAGCCAAAACGCAGCGGTCGCAACAAGTCACTGTTGCGACCGCAAAACCCCGGGAGAATACCGATGGATCGCAATCTAGCACTTGAGCTGGTCAGAGTCACCGAAGCAGCAGCCCTTTCATGCGGCCGCTGGGTTGGCAAAGGCGACAAAATGGCAGCAGATGACGCCGCCACAGAAGCGATGCGCAGCACCCTCGACTCCATGGAGATCTCCGGCACAGTGGTCATCGGCGAAGGCGAGATGGACGAAGCGCCCATGCTTTATATAGGTGAGAAACTGGGACGCGGCAACGGCCAGGAAGTTGATATCGCTGTCGACCCACTCGAAGGAACCAATATCTGCGCCAAGGGCCTTAATGGCTCCATCGCAACGATTGCCCTGGCCCCTCGAGGCGGATTCCTGCACGCCCCCGACATGTACATGGAAAAAATTGCTGTTGGCCCAACGGCAAGAGGGGCCATCGACATCAACGAATCACCAACGGTCAATCTGCAAAGGGTTGCCGATGCAAAAAAATGCTACATTGAAGACCTCACTGTTGTGATCCTTGATCGGCCCCGTCACGACAAAATTGTCGATGAAATCCGTAAAGCTGGAGCTCGCATCCACCTGATCACCGACGGTGATGTCGCTCCGGCTATCGCTGCCGCAGTTGAAGGTAGCGGCGTAGACATGCTGCTTGGCATCGGCGGCGCTCCGGAAGGAGTTCTCGCTGCTGCGGCATTGAAATGTATGGGCGGAGATATGCAGGGCAGACTGGTATTCATGAACGATGAAGAACGTGAACGCGCCAAAGGCATGGGCATTGACGACTTCGACAAAGTCTACCAATGCAACGAGATGGCCAACGGGGATGTTGTTTTCGCCGCAACCGGCGTAACGAGCGGCGAACTGCTACGTGGCACCCGCTACTACTCGGGAGGCGCGGAGACCCACTCTATCGTTATGCGCTCCAAAACTCGCACCATTCGTTTTGTTGAGACCCGGCACACTTTTGATTACAAACCAAAATATTGAGAAGAATTAAGCGGCTTAGGACTTGTCAGAGTGCTGACAAGTTGATAGTATTTCTCGAGTTTTCAACGCACAACAATTGAGGTTGACTAATGGCAATTATTACGATTTCCAGAGAAATGGGCAGCGGCGGCATACCGATCGCCCACAAAGTTGCTGAGAAACTGGGCTACCAACTGATCGACGGCGAAATGATCATGACCGCGGCTGAAGCTTATGGCCTCTCGCCCGAAGCCGTAGAACAAGCGGATGAGAAGCCCCCTCATTTCGTCGACACCCTCGACTCGAAGCAGTTTTTGGATCTTCATCTGATCGAACTGATCATTCTCGAAGCTGCCTTGAAAGGCAACGTGGTCATTTACGGGCGTGGCGGTCAGGACCTCCTCACAGACATCAACAGCGTCTTGCGTACCCGAATCACTGCACCCTTTGAAGAGCGCGTTGAGCGATGGGCCGAGCGCGAATGGCTCGACCCGGATCGTGCCCGTTACCTGGTAAGGAAAAGCGACCAGCAGAGAGCCGGCTTCATCAAATACTATTTCGACCGGGACTGGGATGAATGCGTTCACTACGATCTGGTTATCAACACCCAACGGCTTTCAGAAGATAAAGCGGTCCAAATCATCTGTGAGAGTGTAAAAGACGAGAACCTCGAAGGAGTCAAGGCGAGCAGCAAGAAGCTCCTCACCGACCTGATCCTTCGCAAAAAAGTTGAGATAGCAATCCTGTCGTCAGACAACATCGACGCCTACATGCTCGAAATCAGCGTTGAAGATGGCATCGTCACACTCGCAGGCCAACTCCACTCTAAAGCGGAGAAAACCGCTGCCGAGAAGCAGGCCTGCTCGGTAGAAGGCGTCAACGACCTGCAAAACGATATCAAGGTTGTCGAGTACCGTACCAACCCCTCAGAGCACTAAAGATCCTCACGAGATAAGAGTACATGGAAGCCGACCCGCAAGGTCGGCTTCTCTTTTCTCAGGCTTGTTCCACAATAATCCCCTATGCTAGGATAAGCTGCTGTTTACAAGTTCACATTCATCAAAGGAGCAAGAACATGGCCGGACATAGTAAATGGGCCAACATCAAACACCGCAAAGGCGCGCAGGATGCCAAGCGTGGCAAAATTTTCACCAAAGTCATCAAAGAGCTTACGGTTGCTGCCCGCATCGGCGGTGGCGATCCGGACACCAATCCGCGTCTTCGCACAGCAATCGACAAGGCCAAACAAGCCAACATGCCGAAAGACAACGTGGACCGTGCCATCAAAAAAGGCTCCGGCGATCTTGACGGTGTCAGTTACGAGGAAGGCCTCTTCGAAGGATACGGCCCCGGTGGTGTTGCTTTAATCGTAGAATTCCTGACCGACAACCGTACCCGTACCGTCGCCGATGTGCGTCATTGCTTCAGCAAGTATGGCGGCAATCTTGGCGTCAGCGGTTCAGTGGCCTTTCTCTTCGACCGCAAAGGCTTAATCTCCTTTTCCGCAGACAACGATTTCGACCAGATCTTTGAGATCGCACTGGAAGCAGGCGCTGAAGACGTCAAGGACGAAGAAGATGTCTACGAAGTCATCACTGAGCCCGAGGACTTTATCCCGGTTCGTGATGCCATGGCCGCAGCCGATTTGGAATGGGAAACCGCTGAAACGACAATGATCCCGCAGAATCAGGTCATGCTCGAAGGTAAGTCTGCAGAAACCATGCTCAAACTGATGGATGCGCTCGAAGACAATGACGATGTTCAGAATGTTTACGCCAACTTCGACATCAGCGAAGATGAATTAGCGAAAATCATGTAACAACGTGGCGCGTGGCAAGTAGCGCGTGGCGTGACCAATCAAGTTAAAGCTTTTCCCGCGACGCGCCACGCGCTACTCGCCACGGTTTTATGAGAATTCTAGGGATCGACCCAGGCACCAGGATCACCGGTTACGGCATTATTGATGTCGAGGGCAATCGCTTGCGCCACGTCGACAACGGTATCGTCAAAACGCGCAGCAGTGATCCCTTGCCACTCAGGTTAAAGGCCATATACGACGGCCTGACGGTGGTCCTCAAAGAATTTTCTCCCGAAGCTGTCGCTATTGAGCAGGTATTCATGGCAAAAAACCCGAAATCCGCTTTAACCCTCGGGCACGCGAGAGGCACAGCAGTCATAGCCTCTGTCAATCTCAACCTGGAAGTTCATGAGTATTCGGCACTGCAAGTCAAAAGTGCCGTAGTTGGTTACGGCCATGCTGCAAAACAGCAGGTTCAGCACATGGTTAAAGCGCTCCTTAATTTACCGGAAGTGGCCCAGGAAGATGCGGCAGACGCGTTGGCTGTAGCAATCTGCCATGCCAACAGCCGGACATTAAGACAGGTCGCCATCAATTCCGGTCGACGTTAATAGCGCACCAAGGCGAATTACACGCTACGGCTTAAAAGAGAGTGAACTCCGATGATCGCACTGCTTCGCGGCACACTGGCTTATAAATCGTCCGACCACGTGATCATTGACGTTGGTGGTGTCGGCTACCGACTGTTTATCCCACTCTCTACATTCTACTCTCTACCGGAGACCGGCGATGTCAGTCTCTTTACGCACACCCATGTCCGTGAAGATGCCCTTCTGCTCTACGGCTTCCTCTCCATGGAGGAGAAAGAGCTGTTTGGCATTCTGATCAGCATCTCCGGTATCGGCCCGAAACTGGCCGTCAATATCCTCTCGCATATCCCGGCGAAAGACCTCAAAAGAGCCATTGCGACAGGAGACATCAAGCGTCTCTCCAGTTTGCCAGGTATTGGCAAGAAGACGGCCGAGCGGCTGGTCCTCGAATTAAAAGACAAGGTCGGCCCGGTACACGATCTCCCCGAAGCAGATGGCGTCAAATCAAACACTTCGGCGGGAGATATCAGTAACGATGTGATTTCCGCATTGATCAATCTCGGCTACAAAGAGAACCAGGCCCGCAAGGTACTGGAATCGTTGGAACTAGCACCAGGTCTGACAATGGAAGAAGCCCTTAAAGGAGCATTGAAAGTCCTGGTTCGCTGACTTTCACCGCAAAAACCATGGAAGAAGATCGCCTGATTACAGCGGACACCTCCGTTCTCTTCTATGGGCCCCCCGGTCTTGGAAAAACCACGCTGGCCTATATTATTGCTGCGGAAATGGGTGTTAACATCAAGAGTACGTCAGGCCCGGTCATTGAAAAACCGGGTGACCTGGCGGCGGTTCTAACTAACCTGGAACCGGGCGATGTTCTCTTCATCGACGAGATTCACCGATTGTCTCCTGTGGTTGAAGAGATCCTCTACCCGGCGATGGAAGACTACCAGCTCGACATCATGATAGGCCAGGGCCCATCGGCTCGCACCATCAAACTCGACATCCCCCGTTTTACCCTGGTCGGAGCAACAACCCGCGCCGGCCTGCTCTCTTCCCCCTTGCGTGATCGCTTTGGCGTTTTGAGCCGACTTGAGTTCTACACTCACGACGAGTTATCCACCATCGTCACACGTAGCGCAGGAATCCTGAGGGTACAGATCGAAGCTTCAGGAGCCGCAGAGATCGCCCGCCGTAGCAGAGGAACGCCACGTATCGCCAACCGCTTGCTGCGCAGGGTCCGGGACTTTGCTGAAGTCGATGGCGATGGTACGATCAGCCTGAAGATGGCCGATCAAGCGCTGGGAAGGCTGGAGGTCGACAAACAGGGCTTTGACCAGATGGATAGACTTCTGCTCGAAACCATCATCGACAAGTTCAGTGGTGGACCGGTGGGGCTCGACACATTAGCCGCCGCAATCGGTGAAGAGAAAGATACGATTGAAGATGTGATTGAACCCTATTTACTGCAACAGGGCTTCATCAACCGCACTCCCCGTGGTCGAGTTGCAACTCATCTGGCTTATTCTCATCTGGGACGAACCCCCGGAACAGCAACACAACCGGGCAGCCTTTTTACATAAAAGAATCGTTTCTCGTTGAATTTTCTTTGTCACACGGCCAAATCTTGTGATAGCTTCAGTTTGTGGGGGGTGATGCAAGCAAATTGCCCTGCTGACACACCCCGAGGGCCGTCATGGTGACGGCCCTTTTTATTTTCGCAGTCACCACATTCAGAATTAATGAGCATGGACCCAAGCCTGCTACAACAGTTTCGCCAGCAACTGGCCTCCTGGATTGAAGCACGTCTTGAATCCCAGCGCCTGCCCTTCCAACGTCTGGAGCTCTGCCCCAGGACTTTGACGGATCAGGGGCGGCTCGTTCCGGATCTGGTACTCTGGATCAATCGGGACAGTCAACTGGCAGGAAGCATGATCCTGCTGCCTGACGTTGTCAATGCTCAGGTCCTCAGCGAAGGTGTTTCTTTGGCCAACGCGCTCGGCCTCGGTCACTTCACGACTTGGGCCGCACGTGAAGTCTCCATCTGGAGCGTCTCTTCCGATGAAGCGACCCTGCTTGAAGATTTTGATCTACCGCCCGCCAATCGCATCACTCCGGACGATTTTCAGCAGACCCTCGATGACCTTTTAGAACGATTAAAAGTCGTGACCGTCACCAGCGCACCTCCCACGGTGACCTATTCCGAACATTATTTTGCCAATCTCTGTCTGCGCAACCTGCAAGAACTGGCGCCAGGGCTGACGATCAGCGCCCGCTTGACTGCCGGAAGAACAGCAGATGATGAGTGGGTGGAACAGGCCCCACGTGAGAAGGCATGGATGTCTCTATGGCGACTACTCTTCCTGCTTCAGCAAAAACGCCTGCCCCCAGGGTTGCAACCCGACAGGCTTGAGTTCGCCATCCACTATGCTTTGAGTGACCTAATCAAGGATCAACATCCATGGCTCGCCATTCAGGAGGGTGAGCCACCTCTGCCTGAAGATGATGCCGTAAGGCTTCACCACCTGGCAGGCAGGCTCAGGCAACTGGGATGGCCTCACAACGACCAACATGCAGAGGAGATGGTCAGTCTCTTAATCAACGAGGCCGCTCATCGTTTTGATCTCAATGCCCCTCAGCTGCCATGGTCAACGGACACAGCCACATTACGCGTCAACTGCCATCGGCCGCCATCGGCAAAGCCCTGTGCGCTGGTCGCCCCACGTTCTTATCTTGCCGGCTGGGCGTTCAAGAGATCCTTGAACGAACAGATCGAAAGATATTCTTATGCCGAGGACTTGCAATCTTTGAGCACCAGCCAGAGCCTGACAAAGTCTCTGGCAATTTTAAAGGGGGAGCATTCTCTCGATCGAAAAGAGCGTGAGTCTCAGCTGATGCTGTTACGCCAGGTCTGGAGTCGGCGCTTCGAGCTACCACGAAAAACACCCAAGTGGGTGTGGGATGCGCTCTACCTCGTCGGCCTGGTTTCTGAAGAGATTTCTCTGGAGCTACCAAAAGGATGGCATCATGCACCCGGGGTCGAAGTTCTCTGGACGGTCCTGCTAGAGCGTTATCAACTTGCAGAAATCTCCATGATCGAGACCGGAGAGCAAAGTTTCCTTTTTACGCAATGCCCACAAAAAATCAGCTGCGTCAAAGTCCATCGTAACAATCAGATCTTTGAGCTCCCACTGGAGCTGATTTCAACCGTCATGCCAGGAACAACACAGATCTGGTTGATGGCAGACGAATCCGTGATTGAGCTCTTGTGCGGCAAGAAGATTGGCGGAGTCAGCCCTGACTGGGCGGATGAAACCGAGCCTCTGACGTGGGGAGTTTACCTCTTTCTGCAAACCCGACTGGGCAAGTACCTCTGGCACCTCTGCAGTAACCAGACATCGTTGCCAGAGATCAACGAACTGCCTTTAGCCGTCAGGAACTACGGCCTGCCACTCCCTGAGAGAGAGGTCCTTGCAGACTTATGTCTGTTCGGCTTGCCAGAAACGGAAATGATCCTGGAACCGGATCTTCTTGAAAGAGAATTCACCAACATCTTCGGTCCGACCCCTGTACTTCCGGAAAGTGCCACTAATGACATCACCGGCGGCTCAAAATCTAGGCGCAGAAGCAGCACAACCCCAAAAGAAATTGCCTCCAAGGTTTTCGAGGATGGCATCCCGCGCTTTCCTGAGCACTACTTGATGGATCTCTATCGGCCTGAAGTGACAGAGTACACGTTACGCGGAGTACTGGAGATCACAGAAGAATTTTTTGACAAGATTACCTTACATACGGTTGCAAAGGATCACACTCTGGAGGTCTCTGGAAAACTCATCGCCGAAGCACTTATCCTGGCGTCTTTCACAGATCAGGAGCAAGTCTCTCTTCCAGATGATGAACTTATCCTTGCCGGAATTGTGCAACAGTATCGTTCCGATCTTGTACGCCTGCACGACAACTTGATGCGGGCCTGCCGACGTTTTGAACCACATCGTCAACAGGCTATCAAACTGGCAGGACGAATCTGGCAGCAACAGAACTTGCCTCCTGAGAAGGTATACAAAACAGCCTAGGCCTTTCTCCTGGCACGCAACCCCTCAGTTCTCTGGCCTTTTTTTACAAACCATACTATGATGCAAGGGTTATTCAATCTATAATGAGGTCTTAGCCATGAACGTCTTGCTCCATATCTGTTGTGCTAACTGCGCGATCTATCCCGTCCGTCTTTTACGCGAGGCAGGACACCTGGTAACAGGCTACTTTTTCAATCACAACATACATCCCTACCAGGAGTATCGTCGACGGCTTGAGGCCGTTGAACAATATGCCTCCGCCAGCGAACTTGAGGTCATCTACAAAGACGAGTACCTGCTGGAAGATTTTCTTTCCCAGGTGGCATCAGAGCCAACCAATCGCTGTGCCTACTGCTACCAATCTCGCCTCAAACAAGCCGCAGAATACGCAGCGAAATCCGGCTACGATGCGTTCACGACCAGCCTTCTTTATTCCCGGTACCAGAACCACGAGATGATTCGTAAAATGGGCGAAGAGTTGGGCCAGCATTACGGCATAGAGTTTCTGTACGATGACTATCGAATCGGCTGGCAAGATGGAATCAAAGCCTCCAAGGCCATGGGCCTCTATCGACAGCAATATTGCGGATGCATCTATTCGGAAAAGGACCGGTATCACCCCAGCAGCAACAACTGATGGGAAACGACCTTGGCAGGCTACCGGGTGACATTCGTATAGAAAAGGAGAATTTCTCTTTTTTCTTCCCGCTTGGCACCTGCCTCTTGGTTTCGCTATTGCTCTCGTTACTTTTGTGGTTATTCAAGCGATAACAAGGCAACCTCTGACTATCAGCCCGGAGACGATATGACCATCGCCTCACCTCCTCCAAAGCTAGGTTTGGCTCTCGGTAGCGGCGCAGCCAGAGGCCTTGCCCACATTGGTGTCCTCAAGGTCCTCGATGAAGCCAAAATCCCTGTCGACATCATTACCGGGACTTCTATAGGCGCACTGATTGGAGCCATGTATGCCGCCGGCGTACCGGTCGCACAGATGGAGGACGTTGCACTGACCATCGACTGGCGCAAAATGGCCAGCCTGCTTAATCCGGTTTTACCCACATCAAGCCTGACAGACAGCAGGAAGCTGGTCGCCTTCATCGCCGAGTTTCTCCCAGCCAGAGAATTCAAAGACCTTCAGCAGACCCTGGCCGTAACGGCAACGGACATCAACACCGGGGAAGCGATCATCATCAAACAAGGGGACCTGCTCGAGGCATTGCAGGCCAGCTTGGCATTCCCAGGTATTTTTTCACCGGTTCGCTTCGGACAAAGGTTCCTGGTCGATGGCGGCCTCTGCAATCCGATCCCAACCAACGTTGCCCGGAATCTTGGCGCAGAAAAAATTATCGGCGTTTGCACAATCCCTGCGGTCAAGAAACAAACACCGGAAACGTTTCTTCCAGGCAGGCACGGAGACGCAACAAACATCAGCCGCTGGAGAAAGCTCTTCAGTGCCCGCACCATCGAACAAGCCTTCCGTTCTGCCCTTGGCCAGGAACCAGAAACACCCCATGAAGAGGACTCGGGACAGTTAAGGGCACCGAACATTTTCCGTGTCTGCGCACAGAGTGTCGCGATCATGGAGAACCTGATTAATGAGCTACACATTAGCCAGAATCCACAGGACTTGATCATCAGACCGACGTTAGATGGAATCACCCTGCTTGAGTTTCATCGTGCCAAAGAGATTATTGCCGCAGGAGAATCGTCTGCGAGAGCGGCGCTGCCAGAAATTGAATATCTTCTCCATCCGGCTTGAAAGCCTCTCATCCCCTGCTAACATGTTGATATAACTATTTCATTTCAGACCGAACAAGGATTCATCCGGAAACGCTGGATGGATACGGTGTACGTTTCTGATTTGGAAACCAGCAATTTTTCACAAGGTCAAGGAAATCAAGTGTTTGAGCGGAGGCGTAGCACTTTACGCCGCACAAACAAATACGCAGATTGACGCCGAGATTGCGGAAAAGGGCGGTTTCCAGACAGAAACCAACAAGGAGGTAACCATGATTGAGCTGCTCGAAAAATCTTTATTGACTGCGGTTGGCGCAATGACCCTAACACAGAAAAAGGCTGAGGAACTACTTCAGGAACTCCGAGAGAAGATGAATATCAGCGAGGATGAAGGCAAAGCTTTTCTGCAAAAGATTCAGGATGCCGCAGCTCAAAACCAGGAAAAGTTGATGGAACAGGCCCGAGAAGAGGTTAAAAAGACCTGTGAGCGCATGGGGGTTGTCACCGCAGCGGAGTTTGACAAGCTGAAGAAGAAAGTCGCCCAACTGGAAAAAAAACTTAAATAATTATTCCTGCACTGAACTGAAGGCAATATGCTGCCCATCCTGCGCGTTAACCGAAATATCCGAACCATCCGGCGCTACAGAACCATTCTGGGGGTTCTGATCAAGTACGGCTTTGGCCATTTTGTCGAACAGCTTAATATCGACTACTACCTCGAACTCGGCAAACGCATTGTCACCCTCGACAAAATTCCAAAAGACCTTGAGCGTCTCAGTCAAGCACAGCGGCTGCGTCTGGCGATGGAAGAGCTCGGACCGACCTTTATCAAGCTCGGCCAACTTCTCTCTACCCGCCCCGACGTACTGGGCAGCGCGTATATTCATGAATTCAGTAAACTTCAGGACAAAGTTCCGGGGTTTTCCTTTGAAGAGGTCAACGCCCAGATCCAGCGTGAGCTGGGTTACCCGGCAGAAGAACTCTTTGCGGAATTTTCCACAACCCCCCTCGCTGCAGCCAGTATCGCTCAGGTTCATCGTGGCAAACTGAGAAGCGGTGAAGAAGTTGTTTTTAAAGTCCGTCGACCGGGCATCGTAAAGATCGTTGAAACCGACATTGACGTTCTCATGGGCCTGGCTTACCTGATCGAACAACACATCCCGACAGTGGCACTCTATGATCCTGTCGGTCTGGTCAAGGAATTCCGTCGCAGCATCATGCGGGAACTAAACTTTACCCGCGAAGGGCGCACCGTTGACCGCTTTGCCGTCAACTTTGCCGAGAGTGAAACAGTATATACCCCGAAGATCTTCTGGGATTACACAGGAGATATCGTCCTGACCATGGAGTACGTTGACGGGATCAAAATATCAGCACTCGAAGAACTCACCGCGCAAGGCTACGATCTTAAAGAAGTCGCCAGCCGAGGTGCCGATGCGTTCCTGAAGCAGGTCCTTGACTTCGGGCTTTTTCATGCTGACCCACACCCGGGCAACGTATTCATACTACCCGATCAAGTCATCTGCATGCTTGACTACGGCATGGTCGGTCGTCTCGGCCAGGACCTCAAAGATCAACTGATTGACCTGTTACAAGCACTTCTCAATAGAGATGTAGACAAGATCATCTCGCAGCTCCTCTATTCCGGGGAGTTAACAGACGATTCCGACATAAAGAATCTCAGACGCGACCTGCACGACTTTATCGAAGACTACTACGATATCGTTCTTCAGGATATCAAGGTAGGAAAACTCCTGTCGGAGTTTATCGAGATCCTCACACATCATCGTATTCACTTCCCTGCGGACTTCATGATTTTAGCCAAGGCATTAGTGATCATGGAAGGGGTTGGCCGCCAACTGGACCCAGAGTTCAACATGATCAACCATATGCGGCCCTACGTGAACAAACTCGTTTTCGAGCGTTTCAGTCCAAAAAATATTAGCGAGCAGGCGGGTCGTATCGTCCAGGCCTACAGTTCATTGGCAAAGAACCTGCCACAAGATATCAAGGAATTCGTCAACCGTCTTAATCGTAATAAGTTTAAAATAGACTTGGAGCACCGGGGCCTCGAGAAACTGGTCACAGATCTTGACCGCTCCAGCAACAGGGTCTCTTTTGCCGTTGTCATTGGTTCCCTGATCGTCGGTTCTTCGTTGGTCATGCAAATCGATAAAGGCCCAATGATTCTTGGCTTCCCGCTGCTGGGACTTTTAGGTTATTCAATAGCCGGCTTTCTGGGGCTCTGGCTGGCAATAGGCATTCTGCGGTCAGGACGGCTCTAGTCAGAAAGCATCATCACAGACCTGTGGCTTTCGAGACACACACGTTGCAATAATAAAACCTCACCAGAACTCCACCCCTCCAAAACCATAACAATTTACGTTGTCATTTCGAACACTTACCTCGTGGTCAAGATTGGCAAGACTATTGCATAAAAATCTATACCTAAAATTTACGACAGTCTTAAGGTCAGATGTTAATGAACATGATTTGCCAAACCACAATTGCCCGCTCGACCGCCATATCCGGCATCGGCCTACACACTGGCCAGCGTATCAACATGATCCTGCGCCCCGCAGAGGCCGGCACCGGCATCGTCTTCCACCGCAAAATCGGCGAACGCACGGTGACGATAGAGGCAACTTCGGCCAATGTCGTCGACACCCAAATGGCGACAGTTATCGGTAAAGGAGATGTTCGCGTCTCTACTGTGGAACACCTGCTTTCAGCGCTGGCCGCCTACGGCGTAGACAATCTGCACATAGATATCGATGGGCCCGAAGTACCGATTATGGACGGCAGTGCGGCCCCTTTTGCTTCTATCATCGAAGAGGCGGGTCAGCGCCGCCACCATCAAAGTCGTAAATTTCTCGCTATCCGCAAACCGGTTTCGGTTATCGATGGTGAGAAACGCGTCAGCATTATTCCTTCTCGCTTCTTCCGCATCACCTTTGACATAGCCTTTCAACATCCATGCATCGCACTACAGCAACGTTCGGTCAAGGTCTCCTCATCTGTATTTCGCAGAGATCTTGCCCCGGCACGTACCTTCGGGTTCCTGCGAGACGTTGAAAATCTCAAGGCAGCAGGACTTGCCCTTGGAGGTTCTCTGGAGAATGCCATCGTGGTTGATGATGATCGAATTCTTAATCCAGAGGGGTTACGCTTCCAGGATGAGTTTGTTCGCCACAAGATTCTGGATGCGATCGGCGACCTGAGCTTGATTGGTTACCCGATACTTGGCCATGTTCGTGCATTCAAGGCTGGCCACGATATCAACCACCAATTGGTAGAAAAACTTCTCGACACACCTGAGAGTTGGCAGTTACTGGAATTCAGCGAGGCTGATGTTGAAAAATCCTTGCAGATGTCTCCTCAGACTTTTGCGAGCGACCTGGCTTTTTCCAAGGCTTAAAACATACAGAGATAATAAAGAAAAGGCAGCCACTTCGGCTGCCTTTTTTGTTTCAACTCCAAGGATGACAGGTACAGCAGCCGAGGGCTATAGGTGTTCGGTTTGACGCTACCGTGAACAAGTAAAAGCATGCCATGGAAGTTGACGCTTGCATAAGGATTCTTTTACACATAATATTGCGGAAAGATAGAACTTTCTCATGCCAAAAACAAAATCAGACAAGACATTGAGCACCACAAAGACTGAAGCTCGCAAACGCCGCCGCGAATGGTTAATCGTGGTGGTGATTGTCGTGTTGGTTGCTCTATCTTTACGCTACCAGGGTCAGCTCTTCAACCTTACGACAGAGATCCCCCTCTCCGGCAACATTCTGGTTCTTGCTCTGATCAACCTGAACATCCTTCTGATCATTTTTTGTCTCTTTCTGGTCTTGCGTAACATTTTCAAACTACTTCTGGAACGACGACGGGGCATACCTGGCGCAAAGCTTCGAAGTAAATTGGTTCTTGCCTTTATTGCACTCTCATTGATTCCAACGATGCTGCTATTTTTCGTTTCGGCCGGCTTTATAACTAACTCTATAGAGAACTGGTTCAACAGTGAGATTGAGGATTCGCTCGAGGAATCGCTCGAGGTTGCGCAAACCTACTACAAGAACTCAGCTAGCAACGCCCTCTACTATGCCGAGCAGATCTCTCTCGCGATCAAAGATCAAAAGCTTCTAAACGAAGACAACCTGCCGCTTCTCGAAGAGCATATTCACCAGAAGCAGAAAGAATACAATCTCGGCATTGTCGAGGTATTCTCAGCAACGCTAGAAGAACTTGTCCGCGCAGTCAATCCAAGTGTTCCGGCTGCAGAATTCTCGGATCCCGATTCCGACAGTATTCGTGAAGCACTACAGGGCAACCGCTTTACCCGCATCAGTCCGATCGGCCGCGCCGACTTGATACGTGGCATCGTCCCAGTCTACTCTAACTGGAACCCAGATGATGTTGTCGGGGTTGTCGTCGTCAACTATTACGTCCCTTACTCTCTGGTCAACAAGATGAAGGAGATCAGCAGTTCTTTCGAACAGTACAAATCAACCAAGCTTCTCAAAGGTAAAATTCAAAAAGGCTATATTCTGTTTCTGCTGCTCATTGCTTTGGTCATTATCTTCCTTTCAACCTGGGTCGGCTTCCACCTGGCCAGAGGTATTACAGAACCTATTCAGGAACTGGCCGTAGCAACCAACCGTGTTGCCTCCGGCGACCTCAACGTCACCCTGGACAGCTACAGTCAAGATGAAGTCGGCTCTCTGGTCGAAGCGTTCAACACCATGACTGCCGACCTGCGCAAGGGCCAGAAAGCGATTAACAGAGCCAACCTCGAGCTACAGGCATCAAACCTTGAGCTCGAACAAAGACGACGTTACATGGAGATTGTCCTGGCAAATGTTACTGCTGGAGTTATCTCCATTGACAGCCAAGGACATATTACGACCATTAATAAGTCGGCCGAAAAGCTCCTCGGCTTGAAAACAAAGAGAATCATTGGACGTAATTTCCGGGATATCGTCACTCCTGACTATCAACCGATGATCAAGGGCATCCTTAAGGAATTAATTGGCTCAGGTAAAGATTCGATACGCAAGCAGGTATCACTACCGGCAGGGGACACCAAGATCATCCTGCTCGTCAATGTCACCACCTTGAAAGATGAGAATAATGAGTTTATGGGAACGGTCGTTGTCTTTGACGACCTGACACAGCTACTTAAAGCTCAACGTATGGCTGCATGGCGTGAAGTCGCGCGCAGGATTGCCCACGAGATCAAGAACCCGCTCACACCTATACAACTCTCGGCACAGCGACTCAGACGCCGTTACCTTGATCGTTTCAGCGCAGACGACATAGTTTTTGACGAATGCACCACGATGATCATCAAACAGGTTGATGACCTTAAGAATCTAGTCAATGAGTTTTCTAGTTTTGCACGCATGCCGGCCAGCAATCCAACCTTGAACAACCTCAACGATGTTCTTAATGACGCTTTGGTTCTGTTCCAGGAAGGGCACAAGGAAATTCAGTTTAAGCTCCAGACAGACCCAGACCTGCCGGCATTCAGCCTCGACCGTGAACAGATCAAGCGTGTTGCAATCAACCTCCTCGACAATGCGGTTGCTGCAGTTAACGGTAACGGACAGATCACTGTTGAGACCTCGTTCAACAAGGACCTGAGAATTGCCACACTCAAAATAAGCGACAATGGCCGTGGCATTCCTGCTGAAGATAAACCCAGACTCTTTGAGCCATACTTTTCTACCAAGAAGTCAGGAACCGGACTTGGACTGGCTATTGTCTCAACGATAATTTCAGACCATAATGGTTATATCCGGGTACGAGACAACGAGCCGCAGGGGACACATTTCATCGTTGAGCTACCGATTACTTCGGAAGTCACACAGACATAAAACCAAACACCAACTATAGAGGCAACATGCAATCAATTCTGATCGTCGATGATGAGATAAGCATTCGCGAAAGTCTGGCCGGGATCCTTCAGGATGAAGGGTTTCAACCCGTCTCAGTAGAAAGCGGCGAACGTGCCATAGAGCGGGTCAGCGAGGAGAAGCCTGATCTGGTTCTTCTGGACATCTGGATGCCAGGAATGGATGGCATGGAGACCCTGACCAAAATTCGGAACATCTATCCAGATCAACTGGTTGTCATGATGAGCGGTCATGGCACGATCGAAACAGCTGTTAAAGCGACCAAGCTTGGCGCATACGATTTCATAGAGAAACCACTGTCACTTGAAAAAGTTTTGCTCTCCATCCAGAATGCAGCCAAAGTCGGCCAGTTGGTAGAGGAGAATCGTGAACTTAAAGCCAAAATAGGTAAAGAGCACGAAATGATTGGTAACAGCAAACCGATCAAGGACTTAAAAAATCAGATCAAGATCGCTGCACCAACCTCTGGATGGGTTTTGATAACAGGAGATAACGGGACCGGAAAAGAACTGGTTGCTCGGGCAATCCACCAGAATTCGAAGCGACAAGCATGCCCGTTTATAGAAGTTAATTGTGCCGCGATACCAGAAGAACTCATAGAGTCAGAGTTATTTGGTCACGAGAAGGGATCCTTTACAGGTGCAACAACACAACGCCGTGGAAAGTTTGACCAGGCCCATAAGGGCACTCTCTTTCTGGATGAAATTGGTGATATGAGCCTGAAGACACAAGCCAAAGTGCTTCGGATTCTTCAGGAGCACAAATTCGAAAGGGTCGGGGGCAACAAGACCATTGAAGTTGATGTCCGCGTCATTGCTGCAACAAATAAGGACCTGGAAAAAGAGATTGCAGACGGCAGGTTCAGAGAAGACCTCTACTATCGTCTGAACGTCATCCCCTTTCATGTACCACCTTTACGTGAGAGAAAAGCAGACATCCCTCACCTGGCAACGCATTTCCTGGAATATTTCTGCAGCAAAGAGAGTCGCGATACAAAAGTTCTAGATGAAGAGGCTGTTCAGGCAATCAAAAGTTACTCATGGCCAGGGAATGTCCGGGAGCTGAAGAACCTGATAGAACGATTGGTCATCATGTCGCCAGGCAACACCATCACAAGAAATCAACTACCACAGGCAGTTTCAGACAAGAAAAAGACTTTAGAAAAAGATCAAGGGACACACAACTTTTCTGCAGCAACATTCCGCAACGCCAAAGAGGAGTTTGAGAAAGAGTTCCTGATTCAGAAACTTGA
>JAAXQF010000251.1 GCA_012974435.1 Desulfuromonadales bacterium
GTTTATGACCACGGTCAATGGCTAATTCTGCAGTCCCTGGTTGAGTTGCTACCTCTGGCTGTCGTCGAGCTCAAGGAGGTCTTTCGTTCACAAGGACAAGTTGATTTTATTGAGATCGCCGGAGCCGCAAATGCTGCCCTGGGGTCGGTTGTCGCGCCTGAAGAGCTTCTCCTGCAGCTTGACAGTCGAATTCGTCACATTCTTGTCGATGAGTTTCAGGACACCTCCTTTGCTCAATATGATCTGCTGTGTCGATTGACTGCGGGCTGGGAGCCGGGTGATGGTCGTACACTTTTTCTTGTCGGCGACCCCATGCAGTCTATTTATCGTTTTCGAGAGGCCGAGGTTGGTCTATATCTGCGTGTTTGCAAAAGCGGATTCAACGATCTGCCGATTGAACGTATTGTCATGAATACGAATTTTCGTTCGCAGGCAAAACTCGTTGATTGGGTCAACGAAAACTTCGTTGGTCTCTTCCCTTCGAATGAAGACGAAATCCGCGGCGCCGTTCGTTTTTCTCCTGCTATCGCATTTAACCCCTCTGCGAATAGTCCATTGGTTACCACTCATGGTTACGTCGAGAGACAAGATGACAATGAGGCGGGAAGGGTTGTTGAGCTGATCAGGCAGACGCAGAAAGATAATCCGGATGGTACGGTGGCTGTTCTGGTGCGTTCCAGAAGTCATCTCAAAGCGATTGTCTCTGCCTTGAAGAACAATAACTTGAGCTACCAGGCTCAGGATATCGATCCTTTGATTGACAGACCCGTCGTTCAGGATCTTCTGTCCCTGACAAGGGCTCTGCAACATCATGCTGATCGAGTCGCCTGGCTGTCTTTGCTCCGGGCCCCCTGGTGCGGACTTTCCCTCGAGGATCTCACCCGGCTGTGTGGTAAGGACCCGCGTTCCACTATCTGGCAGTTACTTACTCAACCCGCCGGGCAAATAGAGATGTTTGAGCAGATCAGCTCTGATGGAAGGCAGAGGCTGGCGAGAATTCTTCCTGTCCTTAAGCGTGC
This sequence comes from Desulfuromonadales bacterium, assembly GCA_012974435.1. GTDB lineage: Bacteria > Desulfobacterota > Desulfuromonadia > Desulfuromonadales > BM103 > M0040. Next base: position 1,020 of record JAAXQF010000251.1, read on the forward strand.
CTTGCAAAACAGTGGGAAGCTCAGCTTGAGAAGTCTGGTTGAGTCGTCCTGGCTATCACTGAATGGACCGGCTTGTGTTGAGGCTTCCGACCTGGTTGACGTCAGGCAATATTTCGCTTTGTTGGAAGATCTTGAGATGGAAGGGCCACTGGAAGTTCTGGAACAACGCTTGGGCAAGCTCTATGCCGCTCCTGATCCGCAAGCCGGGCCAAATCTGCAACTGATGACGATTCACAAAGCCAAGGGGTTGGAATTCGACACTGTGATCCTGCCCGGACTGGGCCGAGGAGTGAGGTCACGAGATAAGGCTCTGCTGCGTTGGCTGGAGCATCCTGATTGTGGACTGCTTCTGGCTCCGATTCCACCACTTGTCAGTGAACAGGAAGAGCCGACCTATCGTGCAATAGGGCAGATTCTGCAGGAGAAAGATGATTTCGAAGCCTTGCGTCTTTTGTATGTAGCGGTCACCAGAGCCAAGTCGCACTTGCACCTGCTCGGACATGCGAAGATAAACTCTGGCGGAGAACTTGTGCCACTTTCCAGGTCACTTCTGTCTGTGCTCTGGCCGGCTTGTTCTGAAGCGTTCTCTCAAGAGGCCTATGCTGCAGATTCCGGCGGCAGCGAAGCCCCCTCGGTCCTTACAATCAAAAGGTTGCCATTGATCTGGCAGCCTCCGGTGTTAACTGAACGTCTTGTCATGAATCAGGACATAACACGTCGGGCTTCTGCTGACGGCCATTATGTTGATGACGCTGTCAGATCTCGCCTCACGGAGGAAGGACGCGTTGTCGGCATTCTTGTCCATGCCTGGCTGGAACGGATCGCCTGCGATGGCCTCAACATGTGGCCAACCGCTGCTCTTGAGACCAGGTTGGAGGACTTCAAAACACAGCTGAGCGTGCAGGGGGTCCCGTTATCACGATTGGATGCTTGCGCCTTGATCGTTCTGAATTGTCTGCTAAACACTGTTGCCAGCCCACGAGGCCGTTGGCTTCTCGGCTCTAAACAGGACGCCTCCTGTGAACTTGCCTTAAACGGTATTATTGATGGTCAGTTGATCCGTGCCACAATTGATCGCACCTTTCTGGGTGAAGATGGTGTCCGCTGGATTGTTGACTATAAAACAAGCAGTCCGGGTGAGAGGGGAGAATCCGATCGTTTTGTCGGGCAGGAGTTGGAGCGCTATCAAGGTCAGCTGAAGATCTACAAGGAACTTGTCGCACAGCTTTATCCTGAGGTTCAGATCCGTACGGCTCTCTACTTTCCTCTTTTCGATGGATGGGCAGAGCTTGAACTGTGAATCGTCAGCTCTAAAGAAAAACGGACCTAAAACCAAAACAAAGGTTAGGCAAACTCAAGCTATTTGTTAACGCACCAGAAGTAGGCGCCTTTAAGCGAAGACGCGGAGACGCAGAGAGCAATAGTCAGCATTGAGCCAATTTTAAAAGTTTTCAGAGTTTTTCCTCTGCGCTCTTTGCGACTCTGCGTTAAACATTTTTTTTGGTTATAGAACCGAAGAAAAATGGCCCGATGCGGCTCATTATGCAAAGAGAAAGCTTCGGGCCGTTTCGATGGCTCAACAAATACGCGCGAATTGCTCCGCGAAGACGTGGGCGCTAATTTGGTAGGCGTTTATTATGGCAGGCGTCTTTCCATTCCGCGATAATTGCCACGACTCGAACTGCGGATCGCATCTCTGCCGACGACTGCCCAGCCCGTGTTGCGCTTGAAGCTGGTGACAACCTGACGGTTGAGAAGGTTGTCGAGCATTCCAGGCTTGACCATGTCGAACCTGCCGTCACTGTACATCACTCTGATCATCATGGTGCACCTCGTACGTTCGTATTGGATCCAATTATATCATAAAGACGGTGACTTTTTTCAATGGCACTTATTATTGTAAAGTTATCTATCAGGTCAGTTGATTGTTGGCCTGTCTATGGACACAAGCTCAATCTGTAAAATCAGGGACTTGCCGGCAAGAGGATGATTTCCATCGAGGGTGACTTTCTGCTCTCCAAGCTCTACAACAACCAGTTGGTGGGCTGCGCCATCGGCCGCAATGACCTCCAATTGACCGCCCAGGTCAAGCTGAAGGTCCTGAGGGAGGGCATCTATGCTGATCTCTTCAACGAGCTTCTGTTGACGCACACCATAGCCATGCTCCGGAGGAATTGTGACGGTTTTGCGGTCCCCGACCTCCATGCCCAGTACGGCGATTTCCATCCCGGGAAGAACTTCGTTCTCTCCCAGAATAAATATCAAGGGGGCACCATCATCCGACTCATCGAAAATCATGCCGTCGTCAAGGACACCCTGATGGGTTACTGTGACTTTATCGCCTTCCTGTGCTTTATTCATCGTGACTATGAGCCCTTTCTTCTTTTTTTGATAACTTGTCCTAATTTGATTGTCAAGTTGATTGCCAGACCCATTGCATTTAGGTTACATTGTATTGATATAAATAAATCTATGAAAACAACTTTGAAATATATGTAAAAGGTGGATTGAGATGTTTAAAAACAAGCGATGGATTCGAGCACTCCTGGTCGGAGTGAGTTTGCTTTTTACAGGTCTGTTCATTGCTCCGGCACAGATGAACGCATCAACGCCGGAAGCAAGTCCTGATGAATTGGATCAGAACCGTGCGCGGCTTCTTACCTATGTTCTGAAGCGCCAGGTGGAAAACCATTTCAGTGGCAAGGAAATCGATGACACTCTGTCCTATGCGGCTTTTGAACTCTATCTCAAACAACTAGATTATCAGAAACGCCTACTGCTTGCCGAAGAAGTCTCCCAGTTGGAAATATTCAAAGATCGTATCGACGATGAGGTGCAGACCGGCCGGGTCGCCCTTGCTCCTCTCGCTTTTCGTCTGCTTGCCAACAGTATCTCCCGTGCAGAACTACTCGCAGAAAAAGTACTGTCAGAGCCTTTCTCTTTTGATATTGACGAAGACTATGAAACGGATCCGAAGAAACTTGAATTCTGTAAAACCGAAGAAGAGTTAGCTGAACGCTGGCGTCTTGACCTGAAGTACCGCACCCTGAGCCGATACCTGAGCCTGCTTGAGGATGCGGGTGTTGAAGATCCGCTCAAGGCCACGCCAGAGGAACAGAAGGAAAAGGAGCTTGAGGCACGCGAAAAAGTTCGCAAGCAGTACAGTGAATACTTCGATCGGCTTAAAAAGGAAACTCTCAAGGACCATTACGATCGTTACCTGAACTCGTTCTCCCGTGCTTTTGACCCTCACACGACCTACATGCCTCCTCAGTCGAAAGAGGATTTTGATATCAGTATGCGCGGGTCTCTCGAAGGTATCGGCGCGACCTTGCGTGAAGAGGATGGCTATATCAAGGTCGTTAAGGTGATTCCGGGCAGTGCAGCGGACAGGCAAGGGCAATTACATCCCGACGATGCTATCCTTGCTGTCGCTCAAGGCAAGGATGAACCCGTTGATGTTACCGACATGCGTCTCCGTGATGCCGTCGCCCTGATTCGCGGCAAAAAAGGGACCGAAGTACGTCTGACCTTGCGTCGACAGGGGCTCAAATCTTTTGTTGTGCCGATCGTCCGGGATGTTGTTGTTATTGAAGAGTCCTTTGTCAAATCAGCGGTCGTCGCAGACCCTGAATCAGGCAATCAATATGGCTATGTCAAGATTCCCAGTTTTTACCGGGACTTTGAAACGACCCGTAACGGTGGCAAAGGCCGTAACTCTACCAATGACGTCAAGGCTGCTCTGAAGGCTTTTGACAAGAAGAAAATATCCGGGCTTATTTTAGACCTTCGCAATAACGGCGGCGGAGCCCTCACCGATGCTGTCGGTGTGGCCGGCTTGTTTCTCGGTGAAGGTCCTGTTGTGCAAGTTCGCAACGGGGGTGGTGACGCCAAGGTTCTGTATAGCTACAACAAGAAGATTGCCTATCGTGGCCCGATGGTTGTGTTGACCAATCGTTTTAGTGCTTCTGCCTCAGAGATTGTTGCCGGAGCCCTTCAGGATTACGGTCGTGCCGTAATCGTCGGCAGTGACCATACCCATGGTAAGGGGACTGTTCAGGTCATTATGGATCTGGACAAAAGCCTGACTTTAAGGAATATGCGTCAATACATGCCTCTTGGCGCTCTTAAGATGACCACGCAGAAATTCTACAGGGTTACGGGTGACTCAACCCAGTATCGAGGTGTTGTTCCGGACATCATCTTGCCCGACCGCAGTCGTTATAATGAGTACGGTGAACGTTATCTTGACAACAGCCTGTCTTGGGATCGTATCGACGAAGTTGAGCATAAGGAATGGCCTCCAATGGATCGTGCCAGCCTTGATACAAGCAGTCAGGGCAGGGTCGCTGAGAATGAAGACTTTATTGAGATTGTACGCATCTCAGAAGCCATGGGTAAACGGATCAAGGATACCCGCCAATCTTTGCTTCTCGCTGACGTTGTTAAGGAAAGGGATGATTTCCAGGGAATGGACGTAACCCCACACGGTGGCAAAGGTGAGGTTGTGAATGACGACGACAAAAAAGACTCTGAAGAGGATGACGATAAAGACCGGGATCCAACGGAAAAACTGATAGAGTCTGTTCTGGAAGATGTTTACGCCAAGGAGGCCATGGCCATCTTGCTCGATCTTGATAAACAACAGAAAGAAATGGCCAACAAGGGTGCAGAGTAGCTTCAGCATTCTTGGTAAATTTAGACGAAAAAGCGGGGGAGCCTAAAGGCTCTCCCGCTTTATTCGTTGTATCGTTCTCACGTGTTTGAGCTGTTGCTTGTTAAAAGATGTCCAGGGTTGGTGGTTAGAGCATTATCCCCAGGGCGTTTAGCAGCCACTGATAGGTTGGAAGTTTATCTATCTCTTCGGCCAGGGCGATAACCTTGTCCTGGTCTGATCCCTCTACTTCAGGCAAGACACCAAGTAAGTCTGCGGAAGCTAAAGAGGACAACAGGTGTGGTGCCTGTTTTTCAGCTTCACCGGGATGCTCAGGCATCTGGTTGATCAGATAGCCGCTGATTTCCAGTTCCATCGCTCGCGCCGCAAAGGTCGTCAGCAATGTGTGGTTGAGTGTGCCTAGACGCGGGTGAGTGATGATGAGAAGAGGCATGTTCAACTGCCCGGCAAGATCAGACATGATGTAGCCGCCTCGAATCGGTACCATCAAACCACCGGCCCCCTCAATAAGGACAAGGTCTTTACCAACGCGCAAAGTTTCCTGTGCGTCGATAATTTTTTTGACATCGATCGGGTCATTTGCAGCAGAAGCCGCTTGACAGGGTGCCAGAGGTTTCTCGTAACGATAAGGAGCGATGATTTCGTCAGGGTCCGTCGCGTTGCAGGACCAGCGCAACAATGAAGCGTCTGCTCCCAGCGCTTGAGTGTTGGCGACACCCGTTTCAATAGGTTTCATAACGCCAACCTTTAGCCCTTTTGCAGTAAAATGCCTGGCCAGGGCTGCCGTGACTATTGTTTTCCCAACCCCGGTATCTGTACCCGTTACGAAAATGCCTGGGCATGATTTGTTAGCAGCCACGTGTTGTCACCTCGATATCTTTAAACATTTGCAGGTCGATCTCACGATTACGTCCGGTGGTCGTCAGGTAATTGCCGATCATTGTGCCGCTGGCTCCTGCCATAAAAATCCACGATTGCAGTTCGCGTAAGTTCGTCTCACGTCCGCCGCAGATACTGATCGGTTTTTTCGGAAGAAAATAACGAAACATGGTGATTGCCCTGGCGCAGTCCATGGCAGAAATGGATTTGTGATTCTCCAAGGGTGTCCCTGCAATAGGGTTGAGAAAGTTCAAGGGGATTGAGTCAACATCAAGCTCGCGCAGGGTGGCCGCGAGCTCAACCCGTTGTGCTTGTGACTCTCCAAGGCCAAAAATCCCACCACAGCAAACCTTCATTCCTGCGGCTTTCGCGACCTTGACCGTTTTGACATCTTCCTCGTAATCGTGAGTGTTGCAAATCTCAGGGAAAAACGAACGGGCCGTCTCCAGGTTGTGATGGTAGGTCACGCAACCCGCACCGGCAAGAGCTTCTGCAAGTTCTTCGGTCAATAAACCCAGTGAAGCTGAAGGTTCTACATCAAAACGGTCTCTTATCTCTGTTATGGAAGATAGGACCGTATCAAATTCATCTCCAAAAGTGGGTTGCGTTCCACTTGTTACGATGCCGTAGCAATGGGACCCTTCTTCCTGCGCTATCCGCGCTCCTTCGATGATCTCCTCACGTGATTTTAGTGGGTAGACAGGTGGTGATGATTGGTGATGTGCTGATTGGGCACAGAAGGAACAATTCTCCATACAACGACCAGACTTAGCGTTGATGATCGAGCAGAGTTGTGCTGTATCACCGTAGGCAAGCTCTTTTAGGTGGTGAGCTCCGGCCATGTAGGCTGTGTATTCAGCGCCATTTGAGTGAAGAATTTTAAGCCCTTCCTCCGTTGTTGGCGATTCTCCCTGTGAGACTCGTTCAACAAGCTCTTGTATGTTTTGCCAGTAATCCATATCTAGTCCTCCAGTGGCCTTATTCGAAGCCCGGATTATCAATGATGAACCGAGCATTGTCAACCATGCTGTCTGTATGGTTAACAACCGCATTTGTACTATTTATGTGATTTATAGTACATATTTCGTTGACTTGTAATAAGCTGAATGATAGAACGTTATTTCATTTTATAATATTTATGGGGTTTTGATGACATGGTGAAAAAATTAATTGGTAAAAAGTTAAAAGCTACAAGACTCCGTAATGACATGACAATACAGGAACTTGCTGTAAGTTCTAATGTCTCATCAAACATGATCTCACGAATAGAACGTGGCCTGACTACGCCTTCAGTTGAGATCATTGTGAGGCTGGCAAACTCCTTCGGGATGAGCATTAACTATTTCGTTGAAGAAGCCGAGAAGGGGTCAACGATCGTCCACACTAAGAAGGGGCAGGGTGAGCCTATCTTCTTCTTTGAAGACAAGCACCAAATCATCAGTCTGACCCAAGGTTTGCGCGATCCCAATTTTACAGTCTTTTTCGACACCATAGAGAAAAATTGTGGTAGCGGTGATGGAGGGATGGTCCACTCCGGCGAGGAGTTTGCGCTGGTTATGGATGGGACCCTGGAATTTATTGTCGACGATGAGAGGTTTGTTCTGGAGGAGGGTGATTCAATCGTTTTCAAGGCCTCTCTTCCTCACCGTTGGCGTAATTTACATCAAGGTAAAACCAACGTCCTGTGGGTTGTCTCGCCGGCGCCGAGCCTGAACTGAGATTCTACTTGTAACTATCTTGGATTAAGAGAATTCTGCTATGAAATTGAAGAAAATTGTAGGCAAAAAGCTTAAGGCTATTCGCCTCAAGAACGATATGACCATCCAGGAACTGGCGTCGCAATCCAACGTCTCTTCGAATATGATCTCCAGGGTGGAACGAGGCTTGACAATCCCGTCTGTGGAAATTTTGATGAAGCTTGCTGCGGTTTTTGATAAGAGCATCAATTACTTCGTTGAGGAGGTTTCTACAAGCCACGAGATTGTTTTTTCTTCGCAAGGGCAACGGGACACCACTGTGTATGATGATGAAAACAACATGCATACCGAGTCCTATACCTCGGGTCTTCGAGACCCGCAGTTCATGTCTTTCCTCTGCACCGTCCCTGTGGGTGGTACCAGCGGCCAGCAGAATATGTATCACCCGGGAGACGAGCTTATCGTTTTGCTTGAAGGCCAACTCAAAGTAACCATAGCTTCCGAGGAATACAGCCTTTCTGCCGGTGATAGCCTGTCTTTTAAATCTCACCTTCCTCACCGCTGGGATAACGTCGGAGATGATGACGCACGTATCATCTGGACCCTGTCACCCTTCACGACAATCTGATCATCATTCATCCCTTCCCCTACTTAAATCTCACAACCATCTGAAAATACAGGTTGTTGGGCTTGACAGCGCACAATGGCACAGTAATATAAATATGATTTACTTGGTTCCTACAGAAAGTTAATCACTCTTTGGTGCCAGCCATATAAACAAGTGCCTTGTTATTGGAGGAATACATGAATAAGTCTGAACTGGTTGAGGCTTTGGCGGTTCGTAACGCTTTGACGTATAAAAAATCAGAGGAGATCGTTAATATCGTCTTTGATTCTATGGCAGACACTCTCACTTCGGGTGGTAGAATAGAAATCCGGGGCTTTGGCAGTTTTGTCGTAAAGGATTACCAGGCCTACATGGGGCGTAACCCCAAAACGGGTGAAGTTATTCAGGTCAAACCCAAGAAGCTTCCCTTCTTTAAGGTTGGCAAGGAACTGCGCGACAAGGTTAACAGTAAGGGCTGACGCTACTTACTGTGTGATACCACTATGATGGCCGGGGAACACTCAGTGTTTTACCGGCCTTTTTTTGTTTCGTGAATGTTGGTCTTTAATAAACCCTAAGGAGTAACTCTAAGTACCTGTATTTAAAGATTTATTCCGCCCCGTTTTTTTTAAAAAAACGTTGCGAATGGCACGATATTTGCATTTCTTGTTAAGTTAACCAACTGAACTGAAAGGTGTTTTTGCATTTCATGATACTCAAACACAAAGGATCGACACCACAGATTGCACAGACAGCCTTTCTCGCTCCTGGAGCTTGCGTTATTGGCAATGTCCATATTGGCGAGGAATCAAGCCTTTGGTTCAACGTGGTTGTGCGCGGTGATGTCAACTACATCCACATTGGCGATCGCACTAACATTCAAGACGGTACGATTGTCCATGTCACTCGTGATACTCATCCAACCATTGTCGGTAATAATGTTTCTGTAGGCCACGGTGTAATCCTGCATGGCTGCAACGTACACGACAATTGTCTGATTGGCATTGGTGCTATTATTCTTGACGGCGCCGAAATTGGAGCCTCCTCGTTGGTTGCTGCAGGCACTGTTGTGGCACCGGGAACAAAATTTCCACCGCATTCATTGGTTATGGGCCGACCCGGGCGTGTGAAAAGGGTCCTGACCGAGGAAGAATGCGAGAATATCCATTCTGTAGCCGGCCGATATCTTGAATATCAGGAAGATTATCGTACTCAGGTGGAAAGGATTAGTTGATTTTGTCCTTTTCAGATGGTAAAAAAACGAGATTTATTGACCCCCGCAAAGGTATTACACGTTTTATGCCTCGTTTTGTTTTCTATCTCTGTTTTTATGCATCTTTTTTGATCTTGACTGTCGCTAATTCCTATGCGACTTCTGGTCAATATGGCGACACTGGCTTGCTTTCGCAGCCAACAGCCCAGACGCTAAATGAGGGCAATATCTGTGTCGGTATCTGGGCTAATTGCTCAGATGGGATCAACACACCTTCAACGAACGCCGGTGACGGCAGCCTGATCATTCCAGCAACTATCACCTTAGGTCTTGGTACTTTTCTGGAGGCCTATGGTTCCTACCCGAATTTGTCTTTCAACGGCGACGAAGATAGCAGCGCCCGTGGCTTTGCCAATGCAGGATTCAAGGCCCGTATTCTCGGTAAACGTTCTGACCCTTTCCGTTTAGCCTTAGACCTTCAGGGCCGCCTGTCTGTTTCTGATGATCCTGATTTTGATGGCCTCAATGATTATGTCAGTCGCTTAATTGCCTCGTTCAAAACAGATCGTTTGGGTTTTCACTTCAATATTGGCTATGCTTTTAATGAATCACCTGACGTGGTTGACTACGAGGATCAAATACTTCTTGGTGGTGGTGTCGAATATTCCTTGGCAACCCGTTTGCGCATGATCACAGAGCTCTCCTACGAGTCTGAAAGAATTTCCGGTCAGGAGTCCCCATCCGAGGTCACTGTGGGGTTGCAGTACTATGTCACCCCTCACCTGACAATCAACCTTGGTGCCTCTGTCGGGCTTTCTGACGCAAGCCCGGACTGGCGTGTCCTTGCCGGATTGACCACTTGTCAGGGCGTTGGCACATTTAATAGACCCGTTCCTAAGCTCATAGACCCGGAAGATCTTATTGATGAGCCTGAAAAACCCCTTAAACTGACTAAAATCAGGTTGTTGACACCTCTCCTAAGCAAGAGAGCTATTCCACAGTCTCCGACAAGTCACCTGGAGATCCCGGTAGCGGATCCAAACGAAACCCTGATCATAAATCCTTCTGATCGACTTAGCTCCCCAGGTATTCAACCTCTTGCTGCTACGGCAATTAGCCCAATGGTTTCACTGTCTAAAGTCAGCACAAAATCATTGCTTAGCGAGCCGTTCCCGGCTAAAGTTAGTCGTCTTTTCCGCTTTCCTGAAATGTCTTTTTCTTTGAATCAGTGGGAACTCTCTGATGCGGGGCGTAAATCTATCTCACTTGTTGCAGAGGAACTTCGCAAAGACAATCAATTTTTCATTGTTAGTATAGAAGGGCATACTGATGATGTAGGCTCTGCCAATTATAATCAGGTTCTGTCTTTTAAGCGAGCCGTTGCAGCTGCAACGCACCTGGTTCTTCGTGACGGATTCGACCCGACACGAATATTTGTCAAAGGGCATGGCGAAAGTCGACCAATTGAAGACAATGAAAGGGCCGAGGGCCGCGCACTGAACCGCCGAGTAGAATTCCTCATTCTGGTTCCTGAAGGATATGAAGGCATTACTCTGAACGTCGAAGATAGAAACCCGCAAGGCTATGATAGCGCGTCGATTCGACAAGAACCATTAATTGACCCTTTGGCAATAGAACAAGCCATTATGGAAAAAATCGGTTCAGATATAGCAAGGCCGGCGGGGGCCTTCGGCCGCGTAGACAGGTCACAGTGAAAGTCGATTTAAAACCAACCCGAAGGGAGGGTGTTTTGCGAATATTTTTATTTTTAATATTGACCATGGGCATGCTCGCACTTCCTGCATTTTGTCTTGCTTCAAATCCATTTGATGCTTTTGTCAAAAGCCGTGAAGTTGTTGAGACCCTTTATTTCAAAGTAAATGCTGAGGAGTTGTCAAAAACAGACAGAGAGCGTTTAACCTCGACTGCCCAGAAATTGCGGCAAATCCAGAATAACGGTCGTATGATCCGAGTTGAAGGCTTCTCAAGTAATGAAGGTGATCAAGAGAAGAATTTTATCCTTTCTTTCTTCCGAGCACGTTCTGTTGCCGACATAATAGAATCAATGGGTTTGTCTACTGAAGTCACTCTGACTGGTTATGGCGATTTGCGTGCTGATTCTGACGACCATGCTAAGGAAAGACGTGTCGAAATCGTTTCCTATGTTATGCCGGTCAAAATGAAAAAAAATAAAGTTGCCGTCAAGAATAAGAGCGCTATCCCTGCTCCGAATCGTTCCGCCAACACTGCCCATATGGATCAGGAGATCGACTCTTATCGCGTGGACCAGGCAATACGCTCGAAAGTTGGTAATATGAACAAGGAGGTTACAGACAAAATAGACTCAGATGACGAAGATCCTTCACCAGGGCTGAGTCAGGAAAAGCCTGTTCAAAAAGATGTTCTGGATCGCGGTTACAGTCAATGGCGTAGAATTGTCGACCCCGGGCTCTCCTTAAAACTATCTCAGTCAAAGGATTCTGTTGACGGTGATTTGAAGCGCGGGTACAGCCAGTCCCAAAAGAGTCGTGACGCAGAGATGTCCCCTGATGTAACCCAAGTCTCTCCAGCACAATCACCGGTTATCGATGCACTTATGATCGAGCAGGCCATCATGGAAAAAATTGGTGTCGAGCCAACGGCAGTTCCTAGGTCCGTCACTCTGGTTGACCTAAAAAAGCAATAATATGAAGCACCAAATTTATTGAATATGTTATGATTTCACCATTATGTCATCATGTTTATACTGAACTCTTACAGAAAGTACCGGCTCCATGGTAACAGCTAAGAACTTTATTACGATTAAAAACAGTATGCTTCTTCAAGATCTTTCAGATGAAGATCTAGACGGACTCGCTACCTATTGTGAAATGCGCACAATGAATGAAGGTACTACCGTCTTCATAGAAAACATGCCTGGGGAATCACTCTTCTTAATCACTAAAGGTTCGATACGTATTTCCAAAATGTTTGCTGAAGGTGATGAGAAAACCCTTGTAGTCCTTGGTCCTGAGGATGTCTTTGGGGAGATGGCTGTGATTGATGGCTTGCCCCGTTCTGCAACTGCTCGTGTTGCAGAAAATGCCGAGCTTATTAGCTTCAAAAAGAAGGATCTGGAGCGACTTTGCAGCGAAGATGCTACATTGGCTTTAAAGTTGGTCAGTAATATTGTCCGGGTCTTCAGTAAGCGTGTGCGGGAGTCAAGCGAGGAGTACCGAGACATGCTGATCTGGTCAATGCAAAAACCATGAAAACAAAGCGGAGTGCGACCATGTCGACGAAATTCATCCTGGTTGTTTCAATCCTTCTTATCTGTTCTGCCTGTTCTGTTAGCGTCTCGCCGATAGCCACACCTACAGGTACAATCAATCCTGAAGAGAAGTCACTTACCGAAACGAATGACGGTGTGTCTTTTACTGTTAAGCTTGATCAACTGAGTGTCGCTTCTTATGAATTAGTCGATAATATCACCTCATTTCATGTCAACATAAACAATCAGACAGAGAG
>JAAXQF010000332.1 GCA_012974435.1 Desulfuromonadales bacterium
AGATGTGTATAAGAGACAGCATAAGTGTCGAGCAGCTCAGCATCCTTGCCGACCAGGTCTTTCGAGTCATTGCTCAGCTTGGTTCTCTCTCGATCTTCATCATTGTTTTCGAAATCGTAGAAAGCCGAACCACGCACAAAGAGCCCGAAATCACCGTACCTGAGATCCAGATCACTGGTGATCTTGGCAAGGCTGCTGAATGCGTCATCTCTATCGTAATTCAAGTTGCCGTCGTCGCCGTTAACGGAATAAGCTCTCCCGCCATTGGCCAGGCCGATAATGTCCTTGTCCTGATCTGACATCCGCCAGCTCATACCGTAGGAGATTGTGCTGTCGAGACTACCCTCCACCTCGCCAAAATCGAACTGGAACGCCGCTGCCGGAGTTCCACAAAGCATTGCCAGCAGAACGGGCAGAACAACCCCCAGCCGGCCGTGACTCTTCAACCCTTGCAGATTCATCATGTCACCTCCTGAATTATGTACCAAAAACAACCAACCCAATCGAAACCAGACCATAAAAAACGTCAAAGACGTTGCTTCAAATTTTTGAGGCAACGTCCTTTATACAACAATAGCCATTAAAATAAAACGTTATTCTATTGACTCTAGCAACAGCAGAAATAAGTTGTAACTCAATAACTTTATTGCAGTTGTCCATTTACAAAAGTGTATTCAGAAAGCAGTTTTCCCTCTTCTGAATAGGTGCGGTAGATGCCATCCACTTCGCCATTGCTGTAGGCGAATTCATGTTCCACCTGTCCGGAAGGAAAGAAGGTTGTTGCGGGGCCAGTGAGAATGCCCTGGCTGTAGGTGACCATCTGCTTTGCCTGATCTGTGCTGAAGAAGGTTGTATAGACTCCATCAACCTGATCTAAAATTGTCTGGTAGAGGTCTGTCTTCTGACTGCCCAGGTCAAAACGTGTGACTTCCTGACGTCCCTCTTCAAGCGGTTTGACCTGCCACTTCAGGGAACCGTCGGCGTGATACCCTTCAGTTTTATCCGCTTGTCCGGCAACGTAGGTCTCTCGGGAGATCAGTTGACCGGTCTCGCTATACCACCTGGCTTCACTGATGACGCCATCTTCGAAGAGGTACTCCCACTAGGTCTGCCCATCGTCATAGAAGCCTTTGCCTGCAGCAGAAACGGTCGAGGCCATGTTTCCGGCGGTGAACACCAAAAACAGAAATAGAAAAAAGCTGTCGTTTGAACATGATGGAAATCTCCTGATATAAGGGGCCCGGTCAGGCGGCCAACTGTTGCGCGGTAAGTAAAAATTCCAGTCGGGCAGGGTGTGACGAAGAGATCTCGAAGCAGGCCAGACCGGCATTTTCGAAAAACATCTCTCCCCCCTGTAATAGCTGCGAACTCAACTTTTCCAACTGGGGCATGTGACCAACGACCAGGACGCTGCTTTGTGGCGACTCTTTCTGCAGCAGATCGAGCAGTTCCTGCGGTTGCCCTTGCGGCAGGACCACCTCTGAGGTCATGATGTCACTATGCGGGAAACGCACTCCCTCGGCAATCAGGGCTGCAGTCTGGTGTGCGCGCCGTTTGGGGCTGGTCACAATCAGGTCAAAGCTCAAGCCGAGGCGCTTGATACCCTTTGCGGCAGCTTTTGCCTGATCAATACCCGCCGGGCTGAGGGGTCTTTCCTGATCTTCTTGCGAAGAGTAGGCAAGCGCATGCTGCATCAGATATACTTTCATAGTGAGGTGCCTTTCATAGGTTGAGGCTTAAAGAGTGATTCAATATCACAGCTTAACCTGTTTGACAGGACGGTTCAATCGTGCATGATAGCAATCGATAAAACAGGATAGGAGAAGGGTAAAATATGCTCAGAAAATTTTTCAATGCCATACCCTGGACATTTCTGCTGCCTGTGGCAATCCTTCTGTCACTGACGCCGTTCAAACCTGAACCTCACCTGGTTGAGAAATTACGCATGCTTGCCAATGGCCTGCTGACTCGCCCTGTGGATATCTTTGATCTGTTTATGCACGGCGGGCCCATATTGCTGGCTTTTGCTAAATTTCTTCTCGAGCGCAAGAAGACATCAGCGAACGAGAGCTGAAGGTTAGATAATGATTGAGTTCTTCCAACATCTGCTGATAGAGACCTGGCGTATCTTCACCGATGCCGCCCCCTATGTCATCTTCGGTTTTCTTGCTGCCGGCTTAATCAAAGCCATTGTTCCAGAAGACGCCGTTGCCAGGCATCTGGGTGGCCGTTCAACCACGGCGGTCATCAAGGCTTCACTCTTTGGCATTCCTCTGCCGCTCTGCTCCTGCGGTGTGATCCCGGCCGCGATCGGTTTGCGACAGCAGGGGGCGGGGCGAGGACCCTCGGCTGCTTTCCTGGTGTCGACTCCGGAGTCGGGCGTTGATTCAATTGCCATCACTTGGGCGCTGCTCGATCCGGTGATGACGGTCATACGCCCCATTGCTGCATTTATTACCGGAACCCTGACCGGTATCCTGATCAATCTATTGCCGGAAGAGACAACGGAACTAGACGTTGAGCAGAATGACAGCGGATGCCAGAGCTCTTGTTGTGAAACAGAGTCTCATGCAAAGGCTCCTTTGGCCAAACGCATGGCCGCTGGTATTCATTATGCCTTTGGTGAATTACTGAAAGATATAGGTGGCTGGTTACTGATCGGTGTACTGGTTGCCGGGCTGGTGGCGACGCTTTTGCCGGACGACTTCTTTGCCCTGCTCTTTGAGAATCAGGCCGCGTCACTCGTGCTGATGTTGCTGGTGGGTATCCCTCTTTATATGTGCGCCAGCGCCTCGACTCCGGTTGCTGCAGCACTGGTTCTCAAAGGGTTATCGCCCGGGGCAGCTCTCGTATTCTTACTGGCCGGGCCGGCGACCAACGCGGCCACCTTGACGGTTGTTGCACGTTTCTGGGGAAGAAAAGCAACCATGGTGTATCTGGCCGTGATCTCCTGCTGCTCACTTTTACTCGGTTGGCTGACTAACCTGTTCTATGCCTGGGCTGGAATCGATATCAGCCGTTGGGTTACACCGGCAGAGGATCACACTGCCGGCGGTTGGCATACCCTGGCGGCCATTGTTCTGCTGGCCCTGATTGCAAGAGCGTTTTACCTCTCCCGCGGCAAAGCTACTTAAAAGTGTCTTCGTATAGATCTGCGTTGAAACCGATTACGAATTGACCCTTGACTCTGTACGTACCACTGCTTTGGCTCAAGCTCTTCGAGCCAGAACTTTAGTATTTCGTGGTGCATTGATAGACCTCAAAGGGGCTTCGGTAATAAAAAACGGGCAGCCTCTGTGTGAGACAGCCCCCCCCGATCAGCTAATTATTTGAGCTGCCGATATAACGATAAACGACATTACCTTAAAGGAGGGCACCGATAACAGTTGCAATCCAGAACAGCCATAGTTGAGCAGCATTACACCTCCTGTTATCCTCAGTATAATCAAAGTTTGAGATCGTGTAATAAGTCTGTTATGCTTTATACTATAAAAAATTCTAACTCAAAGGATGAATGAGACAATGAATAATTTAACGCGAACTATGGGATTGATGCTCGTCGCTTTGCTGGTTACCGCCTGTTCCAGCAGCTA
>JAAXQF010000335.1 GCA_012974435.1 Desulfuromonadales bacterium
GATGATTGACTTGCCGGTATCGGATAAGGAACTGACAACCGCCAAGGAGAGTCTGATCAACAGCTTTGTTTTCGCTTTTACCAATAGTCATTCGATCGTTACGCGTCAGCAACGGCTCGATTTTTACGACTACCCTGACGACTACATGCAGACATACCGACAAAAGATTGCTGCGGTGACAACTGAGGACGTTCAGCGGGTTGCCAAACAATACCTGCGTCCCGACCAATTACAGATCGTACTCGTCGGTCGGAAGAATGAATTTGAGCAGGATCCGGGTGCGGCCTTGGGAATGCCGGTTGAAAACGTAGATCTTGGCTTGGAGTAGGGGGTAACTTCCCCGCGGGTTGAATCCGCGTTTTAGCGTAATCATTGGTTTTGCGAGTTATCTCCATTTTTCGTTTCGAATGACATAGTGTTAAAAAGGGAGCTGGTAAAATATTGCTGGCCCTCTTTTTTTGGTTTGCCCAGTGGAGCTGGCAAACCCGGCCTGTTGAAAGAGTACAGGCGTCACCCTGACCATGTGGGAGACAATCCGAATAGTAACAACAGTAGGCGCTTTAGCCCATGTTTAACACCAAAAAAACAAACTGCTCAATAGGTTTGGTGACGTAGCAGAAGGCACCTTCTTTCATTGCTTCGACAGCAGTTTCGACGGAGGCATTTCTTGTGATAAGGATGAAACTAAGTGCAGGGGGAGTTCTCTTTAACCTTCTTGAAAATATCTATTCCGCTAATGCCAGGCAGAAACAGGTCGCTAATGATTAGATTGAAGTATTTATTCTGAAGAAGGTCGATCCGCTTCTCCGCTGTGAGTTGAGGTGACCGCGTAACCGGCCTGGACAAGCAGGGTAGAAAGTGCAAGACAACTCTCTTTTTTGTCGTCGATCATCAGTACCTTGACGGACAGTGGCATTGGACCCCTTGATAGTATTGGGAAGCGTCAGATGGTTGACGTAGTTTTAGGTTGGCGATATTTGTGAAGCAACTCCAGAACATTTTTTTGTACATTGGAGGCAACAGCAGTTGGAATTTATTTCCAATCACAAAGGTACAACTCCTTGTTTTTGCTTTCAAATAAAAAACAAATCAGGCATTATTGCTTTGTATTATTTAAAAATGGCGTATTTTCTTAATCTAGGGTAGAAGGTCAGCCAGTTAAGTATATTGTTGTTGGCCCCTTGAATTTAACGTTTTGTTTGAAAAGGATGAACAATGAATATTAAGCAGAAAAAGGGAGGCGTTGTGAATCGATTCGTCATTTTGTTGATGGGGCTTCTGTTTTTATTTGTAGCTGGGTGTGGAACGCAGGATGGTGCTACAACCGACCCAGGAACAGGGCTTGTCGCTGATCCATCGGTGGCAGTCACTGTTGCAACGGTTACTATGGCAAGTTCGCTAACTGCTGGGGACCTTCTAGCGCAAGGTGGAACGACGACAATAACCGCTACGGTGACCGGTATTGATAGTAATCCAATTGCTGATGGGACTGTGGTGTTATTTACTACAACTGCAGGGACAATTACGGGTTCGGTTCCAACGGTGTCAGGCAATGCTATCGCAACTTTTAATGCCGCTTCTTCTGGTGGGGTTGTTGCTATAACTTCGACGGCTGGTGATGTGGTTTCAAATCCCTTGTCTCTAACCGTTGCTTCGGGTTCTGTCGCTTCAATTGTGATTAAAAATATTGCTCCTGCACGACTGGGACTTGCTGGCAGTGGTTCAAATGAAGTCGGTACCGTTATTTTTAGTGTCAAAGATGGCGGTGGCAACGTTGTTTCTGACGGGACTAACGTTGAATTTGCTTTGAATTCACCCACAGGCGGTGGCGAGGCTCTGTCCGCCACTTCTGCCAGCACTGTGGGTGGTGATGTTTCGGTTGCTCTTACGAGTGGTACTGTCCCGGGTGTTGCCACGGTGACAGCCTCAACTTTTAACGGAACGGCCACGATTTCGACTGAGGCCCGAGTTACTATGGGGTACGGAAAGGCGGATCAATTGCATGTTAGCATTGCCGCTGAAATATTGAATGTACCTGGCAACGTCGAGTTTGGTATCGAAAATACCCTGACCGCTTATGTTGCCGACCGCTATTCCAACCCGGTCCCAGCAGAGACACCGGTGTTTTTTGCCAGTGAATGTGGCATTGTTTCGCTCACTGATGGCACGGGGGCACCGACGAACTTCACCAACGCCTTTGGGATAGCTTCCGCAATATCCGTCACTGCTAACCCCACAGATGATCTTTGTCGCATGATTGTTTGGACAGAAGGTGAAGAGGCTTATACTGATAGTAATGGGAATGGGGCTTACGACACTGGTGAACCACATGCCGATATAGGGGAACCTTTTATCGATGCGAACGACAATGATCTGTTCGACTCCGCTGAAACTTATTTCGATTTAGATCATAGCGGCGCTTACTCGCCCGCTGATACCGTGTGGGACGCCGATACATTTATTTGGACTTCGAGCGTCGTCCGGTGGTCTGGGCGCACCGGTTTGCCAGTGATTTCTCCTGCCACTTTTACTATCGCATCAGGGGGGTCACAAGACTTTACCATTACGGCTGCCGATGTAAACGGCAATCCTTTGCCCGCAGGGTCGACCGTAGATATTTCGGATTCCTGTCTAGCTGGTGAGCTCAGCGGGGATACTTCGGTTACCATCCCAGATGCTGTTTATGCTGGTTCTGGCAATACAACCTTCCATGTAAAGCTTTCTTCTATTACTACCACTGGAGGCACCCCAAGCCCCTGTACCTTGAAAGTGGAAGTCTCCGCAACACCCAATGGGACTACCAATGCTAGTGCCTTTGGCACACTTGATTGATGTAGTAACTGAACAAAGTGAGTAATGGAATGTGATAAGCGGCTGGTTCTACCGGCCGCTTATCTATTCGGACCTTGTATGCGAGGTGGGCCCGGTTGCTCGGTCTGGTTGACGGCTTGAACAAGATTGAAAACATTCAATTGGACTACCAGCGAACCATTAAGGAACGCCGGCACAAAAAAGTCAGCATAAAAGCTAACTTCCTATTTTTAAGGTCATGTACGAACTCGGTGCCCATTCCCCGTTGAATTATGTCTGCCCCTTAGCGAGGTGGGTCGAATTTCTGATTCTGATATTAACGAAAAGGTTAAGCCCATTTCGAATGTTGATCCCCCCAAACAGTAGAGCCGCTGGGTCGCAACTAGCTCTCTGACAGGAATCCTCATGGCCCAATCGTCTGAAAGTCGTATTCTGCAATTGAAAAATAGCTGTCACCGCCTGCTTTGGGAGCAGGATCTGCGGCAGCTTAATGTGGTTCAGGCATTTCTTTTGCGCCAGCTCCAGACCGCTGCTCTGGTTATCCATGACTTCCTGCAGGACCGCTGTATGCTGCGTGCCTCAGCCTTGACCTATTCATCCCTGCTCGCCATTGTGCCCTTGTTGGCTTTGACCTTTGCTCTGTTGAAGGCCTTCGGGGTCCAAAATTCTCTCGAACCGTTGATTCTCGAGAAGCTCAATGTCGGATCTCAGGAGGTCGTTACCTCGATTCTCTCCTATGTCAACAACACTCAAGTCGGAAAACTCGGAGTGTTTGGCCTGCTCTTTCTGCTGATTGCCGTGATCTCCCTGCTCTCAAATATCGAGGATAG
>JAAXQF010000479.1 GCA_012974435.1 Desulfuromonadales bacterium
TGGAGGCGGGTTACCAGTATGACTCAAGTATCTTTCCGATTAAACATGACTTCTACGGGATGCCCGATTGGTCGAGATTCTCTGGTTATGCGGTTAAGGCTGAGGATGGTAACTGGTGTTCGGCCGATACTGTCATGGATGAAAGCCAGAATATCAGAGAATTGCCAATTACGACTGTCGAGGTCTTTGGCCATAAGCTGCCGATAGCCGGGGGTGGATATTTCAGATTATTGCCTTATCCTGTCACCAGATGGGGACTCAAGCGAATCAATCGGCAGGATAAGAAGCCCTTTGTGTTCTATGTCCACCCCTGGGAATTCGATCCACAACAGCCACGTATGGAAAACATCAGCTACAAAAGCAGGTTTCGTCACTACCTGAACCTGCATAAAACGAAAAACCGTTTTATGGAGCTTCTCGATGATTTTGAATTTACCCCTATATACCAAGGACTTTGTGCTTCTCAGTAAGGGTTAGTTCGCATATGGATATTCGCATAGCTACAGATAATGATCAGGGCGCATGGGACGGATACGTGATCAAACATCCTGATGGACTTGCGTATCATCAATATGCCTGGAAAAAGGCAGTTGCGGATGCCTATAAATTTTCAGCTCGCTACCTTGTTGCAGCACAGGGGGAGAGAATTTGCGGTGTTTTACCACTGATCGATTTTAATGTCCCCTTACTCGGTCATAGCTTTGTGTCCTTACCTTATTGTGATCAGGCAGGCTGCCTTGCTGATGCCCCTGAAGTAGAAAAGGCCCTCTTGGAAAAAGCTAAACAATTAGCGGCTGCTGAAAGGGTTGAGACGATTGAATTGCGGCAAGAAGCTAAGCGGCCGGGTTCAAGTTGTCAAACGGACCAGGGCCAAAAAGTTAGAATGGTCCTTGATCTGCCAGCATCTTCAGGACTTTTACTGAAGGGGATGAGGTCGAAACTACGCAGTCAGGTTCTCAAGCCAACGCGTGATGGTTTGATCGCTAAGTTGGGTGGTTTGGAATTTGTTTCTGAATTTTACCAGGTTTTTAGCCAGAATATGCGAGATCTCGGTTCCCCGGTTCACAGTCGGAGATGGATCGAATCAGTGGTAAAGCACTATGCCGAAAATGCCAGGGTAGGGCTAGTTTATACCCCTGATGGTAAGCCAGCCGCAGGAGGGATCATTCTTCTCCACGGCAAAACCGTCTCCATTCCTTGGGCTTCAGCCTTACGTAAATTCAACAGAATGAATCCGAACATGCTGCTTTACTGGACTTTTTTGACATTTTCTACGGATCAGGGGTTCAGCCGGTTTGACTTCGGGCGCTCTACGCCCGGGCAAGGAACCTATAGGTTCAAAGAACAATGGGGCGCCAAACCGGTAGCTTTGAACTGGAGAAAAATTAGTTACCAGGGTGGTCTGTGTGCAGGTGATTTCCCGGGTTCCGGGATGAGACAGTACGCGGAAAAAGCCTGGACGCACTTGCCCCCCGAGGTCTGTAACCTCTGTGGCCCGTTGATGAGACGCTATGTCAGCCTTTGAGCGAAGAATATTAGACTGAAGAAGGTGTTTATGAGAATCGGAAGAACACTCTCACCTGCAGCTGCTCCCATATCTTTCTCGAATATTATTTCGGGAATTAAGGCGGGTTTAGGCGACGGCTGCGCAATCGAGTCCTACCG
Source organism: Desulfuromonadales bacterium (assembly GCA_012974435.1). GTDB lineage: Bacteria > Desulfobacterota > Desulfuromonadia > Desulfuromonadales > BM103 > M0040. Next base: position 1,666 of record JAAXQF010000479.1, read on the forward strand.
GGAGGAACTTAAGCAGTATTTTCAGATGGAATATTGCTTCCTTGTCTCATCCGGCAAGGCGGCACTCGCAATAATATTGGAAGCTCTGAAGGAGCTTCATCCGGAGCGGGATGAAGTTCTAATCCCGGCACTCAATTGTTTTTCTGTCCCTTCCGCCATTGTCCGGGCCGGGTTGAAAGTCACCCTGTGTGACATAGATCGGGAAACTCTCGATTTCGACCACGCTCAGTTGCGCGCCAAGCTCAAAAATCCCCGCCTTCTTTGCGTCATACCCACGCATCTTTTCGGGCGGCCGGCAGATATATTCTTACTAAAAGTGATGCTTGCTGATTCGGCGGTTACGATCATTGAGGATGCCGCCCAGGCATTTGGCGGCGAATCTGCCGGACACAAGCTCGGCACGATCGGTGATGTCAGTCTGTTCAGTCTCGGCCGCGGCAAGGCTCTGTCGACAGTTGCGGGCGGAATTATTCTGACGAATCAAACTGGCCTGGCAAGACGTATTGAGAAGATTCATGCTCGATTGCCGGTCTGTGGCAGGTTACGGACCCTGAAGTTATGCCTGTACGCCATCGCGCTTGCCTTGCTGCAACATCCAGTTTTGTTCTGGTTGCCAAACTCCCTGCCATTTCTCAAGTTGGGCCAAACTCTCTATGACCCTAAATTTGAGCCGCTAAGGTTCACAGCCTTTCAGGCCGGTCTTGCCACAGGTTGGCAACGAAAGATTGTGCTTTTTAGAGATATCAGGAAGCGGCACGTCTCGTCCTTGGTCGCAACGCTGGATGAACTCAGACAAGTTCATTATGGGCGTAATCAGGGTGAAGATCTTAGCCTGATCCGTTTGCCCTGGATGGTTGAAGCTGAAGACTTACGCACACGAATTCTAGAAAAAAGCAGACAATTCGGGCTGGGAATTGCCCCAATATATCCGTCCTCAATAGCTCAGATTCCCAGCCTGAAGAAGGATTTCCAGCCGGAAGCCTATCCGGCGGCTGAACGCTGCGCCCGAACTTTGCTGACTTTGCCGGTTCACCCGTTTATGAATCTTAGGGATAAAAATAGGATCGAACAGTTTTTGTTGAACATATATCCAAGTAAAGAAGCAAGGCGCTTATGGCTGCCGGAAGAGGAGCTGGTCTCCCGGCGAACATGACTTCGATACAGGTCCTTACGGGTCGCAATCGCTACTTAGCGCATGCTGTTTTTTTATAACTTGTGAAAATTAGATCACGCTACGCCATAGAGAGGCAACTTATGTCTTACTCCGTATCCGTTGCAGATTTGAATAAGGATCGAGAATCGATAATTTCTCTTTGGGACCGGAACTTTCATGATCATGGGGTGCCTGAGGGCAGATTTGATTGGATTTATACTAATAACCCATATGGTCCGCCGACATGCTTCCTCTTGAAACATAATGCTAGCAATTCAATTGTCGGTTGCTACTCCCTGTTCCCCAGAAGAATTGTTGTCAATGGCAAGCATATTCGGGGATACGCCTGTGGAGATCTTGTTGTCGATACATCTCATCGGGCTCTTGGCCCAGCCATGTCTTTAGTAAAAGCAGCGCTTGCAAATTGTGAAGAGGAGGAGACGAGTGTTCTATTCGGATTCCCGAATGATAAATCGGAGCCAGTTCTCCTTTTTTCCGGGTTTGAAGTGATATGTGATCACATCGAACTGACTAAAGTTATAAAGACATATCCCTATCTCAAGCGACATATGAAGTCTCCGCCCCTCGCTAAAGCGTTTTCTTTCCCTCTGGATATATTCTTCAACTGCAGGCATGGACATTTACTTCGAAGCGAAAAAGCTTTGTACGAATTCGATATCGTGACCTCATTTGATGATCGATTTGATCATTTCTGGGAAAAAACGCTCAATAATTTTTCCCTGAAAGGTGAAACGAACAGTCAGTATTTAAACTGGCGATTTAAAGATACTCCATACAAAAAACCATCAATATTCACAAT
>JAAXQF010000165.1 GCA_012974435.1 Desulfuromonadales bacterium
AGATGTGTATAAGAGACAGTCTCATAACTAATGATAGAGACGGTGAAGTTTATATTCCATTAAATCTCTCTGTACTGCAATACTTGATTGGGCTTTCCTCTCTACATGTTCAGGGTGGAAATGAATTTAGTAATTATTTTTCGACTACTTCTCTAGTTCCTTTCTTACATAATTTGCTTTCAAGAATGGGCAACGAAGTTTCTAGGGTTGTTACCGATCATGATAAATACTTAGCACTTGCGCATTCTAAATATTGTATCAAGGTCCATAGTGGGAAGATTAATATTCAGGTCCTTAGGGAATCACAGTTTGTAGAGGGGACGATTAAATGCGTACTAGATTCTTCATTTACTGACTCATTCGCAAACCGATTTATTTGTAGTGCTCCGACTAAAGGAATTGGAGAGTTAAATTGTTTTTTTGCCACTATAAATCAAAAAACATAACAAAGCGCTCGAGGCGGACTGATTTACCAGCGCGGGTTCTCGAAAATGTCTGTACTAGTTTGAGACGGCAGAGCACAGCCGCTCAGCTCATCCGTTAGCTGCAAGGAGATAAAATGAGTAATATTGACATATCATTCATTTACCAAGACGCGAGCGGTAACATCACCGCCCGCAATCTTTCCGAAATCTCCGAAACAGACGAGTACCTGCAAGGCATATGTCTTTCATCGGCAGAATTGAGAACTTTTCGTAAAGACAGAATTCTCGAAAAAATTACTGACCAAAACACATTGGAAGATCGACTTCAATTTCATGTGTCGGTTAATCCGCCTCCGAAAGCACCACCGAAGTCACATCACCTTCTGGACATATGCTTCACCGGTTTTAAAAGTGACGACAAAAAAAGACTTATCGAATATTCCCAAAACGCCAGCTTCATTGTCCGAAGTTCCGTAACAAGAAGCCTGAATTTCCTTTGCTGCGGCTATAATGCTGGCCCTTCAAAAATTAAAAAAGCAAGAAAACAAGGCGTGGTTGCACTCACAGAAGAACAATTTCTTCAGTTACTCGAAACGGGTGATATTCCAGAAAATTAGCAAAAGCAGCTAACCAGATCAACGCGGACGGAAAATACGTCTGCGCTTAAGAATAACGGGGTCAGGCTTGCGAAGTTGCAAACCTGCGAAGGTTGGCCAAGGTTTGCAACTATACAAGCCTGGCCCTATTCAATGGATTCCGGGGACAGTATATCCAATTCGAGTGGGTTCCGGGGACAGTATATCCAATTCGTGTAATCTTCCAGGGTTGAGTAAACTGTCCCCGGAACACCATAAAAGGGTCAGCTCTCAACAATCAACAGGTGTGAGGGGACATTCTATATTGTCCCCGTCAAGTAAAATATTTGCGTAAGACAAAAGGAAATGTAATGAAATTAGTGGCACAGAGGATTAATGCGAAAAATTTGTTATTGCTGGCTGCTGCAGCCCTGCTACTTGTCGCTTGCGGAGGTGGCGGAGGTGGCGGAGAAGGCGGAGGTGGCGATTCAGAAAGGGTGCTCTGGCAGCATAACGTTGGGGCTGACACCTTTGCCTACTATTCCTCCCCGGCGTTAAGTGCGGATCAGCAGACGGTTTATATCGGTACATCTATTAATGTCCGGGAAGTCCCGAGGCATGCAGACAGTTTGCAGGCTGTCAACAGGGATGGCACCCTGCAATGGCAGTTCGATCTGACCGATGGTGAAGAGGTCCGGTCGACGCCGGTTGTTTATAATAATAAGATTTATTTTCTGGCTGACTACCGAACCGGTGAGTTTGCCAAGGAATACACTGACCTGTTTTGTTTGAATGAAGCTGGGCAGCAGGTTTGGCGTAAAAGACTTGTTGGAGAAGCAGGCGTGAGCATGCATATGAACTCAACCGGTCTGGCGACGGTTGTCATCCAGAATGGTAACGTTGTCGCTGTGGTGAATGGTCTCTATATCCTGGATGCCGAGAGCGGAGCAGAGCTCTTTACCTCCATTGATGGGATAGACTATCTAAATCCAATTAAACTGAACAGCGAAGAAATCGGATATGTCAGCGACCAGAAGCTGTATAAGGTCAATACCATTAACTTCAATGTCGTGGAGATTGACCTCACCGCCCATATGCCGATCTGGAGCCATGTGATGAGTACGCCCGCTCTCGATTCGGCCAACAACCTGTATTTTGGTACCGAGGCTGGCGAGGTTATCTCTATTGATCTGGATGGCAATCTGAACTGGCGATATGTTCTGGGGAACCTGGATAGCTACCTTCCGCCATTTTTCAGGTCCTCCCCGGCGATTGATGAAGAAAATGGGCTGCTTTATATTGGCACAAAAGCGGACGGTGACAGCAAGATGCTTGGCCTGGACCTGTCCACTGGTGAGCTGGCTTGGGAATACGCAACCGGGGGTGATGTTTATTGCTCGCCAGCCATCGGTAATGACGGCAAGCTGTATTTTTCGTCTGAATCTAACTACCTGTATGCGCTTGACAGCGATGGAGTTCTTGCCTGGCGGGTAGGTCTTGGTCGCAATGTTACCTGGTCCTCTCCGGCAATCGATGATTCCGGGGTTTTGTATATCGGCACCATGGGGGATGGTAACGGCAAGGGCAATGGTCGCCTGTTCGCCATTCAGACCGACAGTACCGGGCTTAAGGAAACCGGCTGGGCTAAAATTCATGGCAGTAATCTGAATACAGGGACCAATCTGCCCTGACAACCTGTGATTTGCTTTGTTCGAACCCGGTAGAAACGGGGCTAAGGGGTCATGGGGCTAAGGGTCAGCTAAGGGGTCAAGCTTGACAAACGGTGATTCTTAAGAAGAATGCCCGAAACCGCAGGACTCAGCAAGTAACAAAACTGAAAATCAATAGTTATCACAAAGGCCCCGTCCACCCCGGACGGGGCCTTTGTTTTTCCTGAAGCCCTTCAACTGAACAATCCCCTCCCCATCTAATATTCTAACCCCCGTAGACATTGCGACGCCGGGTAACCACCCCGGCATTCCACAGCCGACCACTTAGGTCGGCTACACGCATACGGGGAATCCATGAAAAACAAAACGCGCATCCTCATCGATCCAGGCCACCCGGCCAAAGACAACCCCGGCGCGATCCACGCCGGAGTGCATGAAGCGGATATCAACCTGCAGGTTGCCATCCGCCTCGGCGATCTGCTCAACGCCGCCGGTTTCGCGGTGCGCTATACCCGCCAGGGCTCCAAGATGGTCGAGCTGGAGGACCGGGTGCAGATCGAGCACCTGTCCGAGCCTGATCTGTTTTTCAGCCTGCACTGCAATAGCTTTTCATCGCCCGGCGTGCAGGGCCTTGAGGTCTTCACCAGCATCGGCGACACCCTGGCCGACCCGGCCGCCAGCTGCGTGATCGACGCCCTGCAGATCTGCTTCCCCGAGAGTAACTTCCGCAGCGATCTCTCCGACGGCGACGCCGACAAAGAGGCCGAGTTCTATGTGCTCAACAACACGCGCTGCCCGGCGATCCTGGTCGAGATGGGATTCCTCTCCAACGCGTAAGAACGCGCCTGGCTCACAGATCCGTCCACCCCAGAGGGTCAGCCACCTGCGGAGCCTGCTCCTCTGGCCAACACCAGGGCCTTAAAGCG
>JAAXQF010000256.1 GCA_012974435.1 Desulfuromonadales bacterium
GAATGGTTGTGGGGGCGTTGGGGTCTTCCGCCAGGGAGTATCATCTCAAGGGTCTGCAGAATGATCCCCCCAATATTGATGCTCTTATTGAGGCATGTTGGGATGCTGTAAGAAGGTAAATTATATTTTTTTGTCTAGAAGTGTAAGTATGTACTAACGCGCAAAGAGAGGGTCCAGACAGATTTAATAAAAGTAATTGAAGGAGCTGAAATATGGACCAAGCAGACGAATTTGCAGCCAGTTCATTGGTAGTCCGACGGGTTGCTAGACCAGTATTCTTTGCTCTCTCAACGGGTTTCCCCTGGTTCTTGAATAAGGTCAGAGTGAATAAGCATCCTTTGGGGCGCTGACTATGTATTTTTTTAGCTGAACATGTAAGTAAGTACAAACTATAGAAAGAGGAGATGAGATCAAATGAAAACTCAACAGAATGTATGTCATGTCCTGGAAATGCGAGTGAGGGCGGCTTCTGAGAAGCAACGAGAATTGTTGCTGCGTGTTGTAAAGCTTCAGGGCAGGTGCAAGAAGTTAACGAGGATTCTTTTACATTAATGAAAAAGATGTGCTCCAGCAACGAAATGGCCCTTGGATAAATAGATGGACTGATCCCAGGAAAAAAATCGATTAACTTTTATACTTATAAGGAATAACTGTAATGACAAAGAAAGAAATATTGGATTTGATACAGCACAGAAAAGATACTAATACCTTTTATGCTCAATGTGCAGGGCATGGTTTTCATGGTACTGATTCAGAGAAGATAGCTGCGCAACTCAATGCCATAATCTGCCAAATCCCGGGTTGCTGCCATCTGAGATGTGAGCAGTCTGGACGGTTTTCATATCTCTGTTCTTTACATTACGATGAGGCTTATAGGCAAGAGGCCGATCTCGCAACGGTAAAAACGACCGGTTTGTTGTAGGCTGAGCCAGACTGGAACGTCGCTGCCTTTAACTCTGAAGGTGCGGGTGAAAATGCTTCATAAGGAGTGAAAGAAACTGAAAAGACATTTTGTTGTCCAAGAATAAAGCCCCGCACCAGGTAAGTGCGGGGCTTTTCTGTTTTATGGTCTATCATAATGGGCTTTTGATCTTCTTGCAGGGAACTACTTGCCCCATTTAACCCTGATACGTTGTACGGCTGTTTCTACATTGGCACGATCACCAAAAGCCGAGAGACGGAAGTAGCCTTCACCGGAAGGGCCGAAACCGCTGCCGGGGGTGCCGACCACGTGACATTCGTTCAGGAGTTTGTCGAAGAAGTCCCAGCTGGTCATGCCTTCAGGGGTTTCCAGCCAGATGTAGGGAGCATTGACGCCACCGAAGCAAATGATGCCGGCGTCGGTGAGCCCTTCGCGAATAATCCGGGCATTCTCCATGTAGTAGTCGATGGTTGCTTTGATCTGTGCCCAGCCTTCATCAGAATAGACGGCAGCCGCGGCTTTCTGCACCGGGTAGGAGACGCCGTTGAACTTGGTGGTCTGACGACGATTCCAGAGTTTGTTAAAGCTGTATTTAGCACCATCAGCAGTCGTGCCCATCAATTCTTCAGGAACAACAACCAGACCGCAACGCACACCGGTGAAGCCAGCGGTCTTGGAGAAGGAACGGAACTCGATGGCACACTCGCGGGCACCTTCGACTTCATAGATCGAATGGGGAATCTCCGCTTCTGTGATGAAGGCCTCGTAGGCGGCATCAAAGAGGATGACAGCGTCGTTGGCCAGGGCGTAATCGACCCATTTTTTAAGGTCTTCTTTGGTCGCTACCGCACCGGTCGGGTTGTTCGGGTAGCAAAGATAGATGACATCGACCTTTTCGCTCGGGATCGACGGGGTGAAGTTGTTGGCACCGGTGCAAGGCATGTAGTGGATGCCTTCATAGTAGCCCTTGTCATCTGCCTGGCCCGTGCGGCCAACCATGACATTGGTGTCGTTATAGACCGGGTACACAGGGTCGCAGATCGCGACCTTGTTGCCAAGGTCGAAGATGTCGAGGATGTTGGCACAGTCGCACTTGGAGCCATCAGAGATAAAGACCTCAGAGGTTTTTAAGTCAACGCCGAGCGGTTTGTAAGCTTTGTCGATGATGACCTGGGAGAGCCAGTCATAACCTTGCTCAGGACCGTAGCCGTGAAAGGACTCGCCTTGGGCCATGTCATCAACGCCTTCATGGAAGGCTTTGAGTACTGCCGGTGCCAGCGGCAGGGTGACATCGCCGATGCCGAGACGAATCACCTGAGCGTCAGTGTTGGCGTCGGTGAATTCTTTAACGCGGCGGCCGATTTCTGGGAAGAGGTAGCCTGCTTGTAATTTCAAATACGAATCGTTAATTCTTGCCATTTTGGGTTGTAACCTCCGTGGGGGAATCAAAAGGTAGCGCGTGGCATGTGGCGCGTAGCGCGGAAATCTTTGTAAGTTGTTTTAAGGTTTTTGGATCTCCGCGTCACGCGCTACTCGCCACGTGCCGCTCTCGGGCTCATTTGAGACCGAGGACATCCTGCATATCGTATAGCCCGACCGGTTTTTCTGCCAGCCAGCCAGCGGCACGCACTGCACCACGGGCGAACATGTCGCGGCTCATGGCGCGATGGGTCAATTCAATACGTTCGCCCATACCGATGAAGTAGACAGTGTGCTCGCCGATGATATCGCCACCGCGCACGGTCTGCATACCGATCTCTTCCTGGCTGCGCTCACCGCACATGCCTTCACGATGATAGTTGGCGACTTCGTTGTAATCACGATCGAGAGCGTCGGCAACGATTTCGCCCATGCGTACTGCGGTGCCGGAAGGTGAGTCTTTTTTCTTGTTGTGATGCAGTTCAACAATCTCGACATCGAAGCCTTCGCCGAGGGTCTTGGCCATATCCTTGAGCAGTTTGAAACAGACGTTGACGCCGACGCTCATATTCGGCGCAAAAACCACCGGAGATGACTCTGCGACTCGTGAAATAACATCACGTTGCTCCTGATTCAGACCGGTTGTGCCGACCACCATGGCTTTACCGAGCCTTCCGCAGACCTCAGCGTTACCGATAGTTACTTCCGGCCAGGTGAAATCGATCAGGACTTCGGCGTTGGTCAGGGCCTCTTCCAGAGACGCAGTAATGGCAACACCGAGGTTGCCACAGCCGGCGATGTAGCCGGCATCTTCGCCAAGTCTCGGATGTCCGGACATCTCAACCGCACCGGTGATTTCCATTCCAACAGCTTCGGTAATCAGGGTAATGATACGGCCGCCCATTCTGCCCGCAGCACCTGTTACTGCAACCTTTATCATAATAAACCTCAAGAAATGCCACAGAGACACGGAGACACAGAGTTTTTCAGTCGGACCTTGAGCTGAATTCTCTGTGTCTCCGTGTCTCTGTGGCGGATTGCTGGTTAGATGACTTTGTACTTCTTTAATACCGCCTTCAGTCTCTCAAGCGTCTCATCATCCATGTCGACCAGTGGCAGTCGGACATTCGCCTGCATTTTGCCCATCAGCTCCAGAGTCTTCTTGACCGGGACCGGGTTCGACTCGATAAACATGGCGTTGTGAAAGTCCAACATTTCGAGATGCAGCTTGCGAGCCATCATGTAGTCGGCGTTTAGAACCGCTTCGACCATGTCCTTGACCTGCTTGGGAATGGCGTTGGCGGAGACTGAAATAACGCCCTTGGCGCCGCAGCACATCATCGGGAAAGTGAGAAAGTCGTCACCGGAGATGACGTCGATCTTGTCGCCGGCTTTTGCCAGAATCTCTGAGACCTGGGTCAGGTTGGCGGAGGCTTCCTTGATCGCAACGATGTTGTCGAATTCGGCCAGGCGGATAGTTGTCGCCGAGGTCATGTTAACACCGGTACGGCCGGGAACATTGTAGAGAATCTGGGGTAGAGCAACCTCTTCGGCAAGCAACTTGTAATGCTGAAAGATACCTTCCTGGGAAGGCTTGTTGTAGTAGGGGCAGACCAGCAGGATGCCATCGGCGCCCATATCCTTGGCTTTATTTGACAGATGGATCGCTTCGGCCGTGTTGTTGGCACCGGTGCCGGCGATAACAGGAACACGCTTGTTGACCTGGTCGAGACAGACCTTGATGACATTTTCGTGCTCGTCAACATCGAGAGTTGCTGATTCTCCTGTCGTGCCGCAGGGGACGATAACGTCAGTGCCGTTTTCGATCTGGAAGTCGATCAGCTGACGATAGGTCTCCTCGGCGAATTGCCCCTGGTTATCAAAAGGGGTGACGATCGCTACCATGGATCCACTGAACATGATTCTCTCCTTAAAGTGCGAAGACGACCGGATCTCATTGTCCGAACGTTCTCTGATGCTATATGAGTTTCCTGAACTCAAGTCACTGATGCACCTAGGTAACATAGCAGTAGACTCTTGTAAAGACTGTATCTAGGCCCTCACTGAGGGGTAATCAGTACGCCAGGGCTGGCCATACTTTCAAGCTGCTGAGTGCCGTTGCTTACGAGCGCGCTGACGCGATATTCGTAGGCACGGCCGTTATCGAGGCCGCGATCAAGCAGGTGGGTCTCCTGCAAGGGCTTGACGTTGACCGGAACAATTGGAAACGGCCGCTTTGCCTGTCTGCGATAGAGATTGTAGCCGAGCAGCTCTATTCCTTCAGGCAGAGAGGGTGCGTTCCACTGCAGTGCAATCTGACCGTCACCAGACTCAGCTTTCAACCCGGTGGGCGCGGGTGGTGATTGCTGGACGTCAAGATGAATCGTAGCGAACGGCGCTTCTATATTGCCAAGGGTGACAGGCACAATGGCATATCTGTAGCCGGTGCCCTCGCGAATGTCGAAATCACGCCAGTAAATCCGGTTGCCGATCCTTTGCCCCGGGGCCGGATCCTTGATGTCAAGCTCGGCGACCTCGTCTTCCGGGGTGCGGCAGGTAGGGCAGCCTTCAGTCGCGTTATAGGTCAGGCGTTTGATGATAAAGCCGGTCAAGTCTTCTACACTGCCAATACGCTTGTCGAAAGGAATTGTCCAGCCGAGGACGAAAAGGTTGCCCTGCTGTTGAAGCGTGACATCGGTCGGTGCTTCCAGTTGTATGTCAAGCTTCGGGCGAACCGGGCCTTTTTTACCACAGGCTGAGAGCGCCACAAGCAGAGAAAGACTGATGGTGACGAGGAGCGCAACACGCAAGATCGAGGCCACGGGAAACGTAAAGAAACGACAAGATCTCATGCTTAGCCTTCCTTCAGGGACTGTCGGGCGAGGCCAAGTTCTTTTTCGACTGCTGAGCGGGCTGTTCCGCCGGTTGCTGTACGGGCATTCACAGAAGCTTCAAGGGTGACGTAATCGAAAATATCTGATTCGATGTCGCTCGAGAATTGCTGGAACTCTGCGAGAGTCAAATCGGGAATGTCTTTAGCGTTCTCTACGCAGTAGCGCACGGTTTTGCCAACGACTTCGTGAGCGTTGCGGAAGGGCAGGCCCTTGCGCACCAGGTAGTCGGCAATATCGGTGGCGGTTGAGAAGCCGCGTCCGGCAGCAATTCTCATTTGTTCTGACTTGATGCTCATCTCGGCGATCATCTCGGCGAAGACCTTGAGTGAACCACGTACTGTGTCGACGGTGTCGAAGAGCGGCTCTTTGTCTTCCTGCATATCCTTATTATAAGCCAGAGGCAGTGATTTCATCAGGGTTAGCAGGCTGACCTGGTTGCCATAAACCCGGCCGGTTTTACCGCGCACCAGCTCTGGAACATCGGGGTTCTTCTTCTGCGGCATGATTGAGCTGCCGGTACAGAAGCCGTCGGAGAGGTCGATAAAGGCAAAGTCGGCGCTTGACCAGAGGATCAGCTCTTCGGAAAGTCGCGAGAGGTGCATCATCATGATCGAGGCAAAGCTACAGAACTCGAGCGCAAAGTCGCGATCGGAGACGGTGTCGAGGCTGTTGCGCGTGACACCGGCAAAGCCAAGCTGCTCGGCAACCCATTCACGGTCGATGGGGAAGGTTGTTCCCGCCAGGGCACCGGCACCCAGAGGCATCAGGTTGAGGCGACTGCGCAAGTCGTGCAGACGACCGGTGTCCCGTGCCAGCATCTCCACGTAAGCGAGCATATGATGGGCAAAGAGGACCGGCTGTGCGGTTTGCAGGTGCGTGTAGCCAGGCATGATGACATCGAGGTTTGCCTCGGCTTGGTCGAGCAGGGTCGATTGCAGTTTCTTAAGGGCTACGGAGATGGCATCAACCTCATCGCGAAGGTAGAGACGCACGTCGAGGGCGACCTGGTCGTTGCGTGAGCGTGCGGTGTGCAGTTTGCCACCGACCGAACCGATCTTTTCAATCAGGCGCGCCTCGATATTCATGTGAATATCTTCGCGGGCAACAGAGAAGGTGAAGTTTCCTGCTTCGATTTCAGTCAGGATCTCGTTAAGCCCTGCAACGATCGTTTCGGCATCGTTGTCGGTGATGATCTCCTGCCGAGCGAGCATTCTGGCATGAGTGACAGAACCGAGGATGTCGTAGCGGTAAAGGCGCTGGTCAAAATTGATCGAAGCTGTGAATTCTTCGACAAAGGCATCGGTCGGTTGTGTGAATCGTCCGGCCCAGAGTTTGTCACTCATGTTTTTTCCCTTTAGTATGGCAGTCTCGAATTGTTTTACGCTCAAGGTTGTTGGTCAATAATTCCAGCCGCGTTGCGGTTTGTCTGTTCATCGTCCGGCTCACCTGGATCCTGCAGTATGCCAGGGTAAACCTGGGCCAGGATATGGCGCGTGCCGGGGGTCATGTCATACTTTGCAAGTCGTTCTGCAGAGACCCAATCCGCTTCGGTGACTTCCTGATTGTTCGGTACCAGTTCGACCGTTAATGGGTGTGCCCGGTAATAGAGAATCACGTAGTGATCATTTTGCTCGCCGAGGGCGACATGTTCATAAACATCGAGCAGCCTGTCGATATGAACTTCGAGACCGACCTCTTCACGAACCTCACGGTGTAGCGCTTCTGCTAAAGGTTCACCGTGATCGACCTTGCCTCCCGGCATGACCCACTGACCGCAAAAAGGCTCAACGCAGCGCCGGGTCAAAAGGACTCGTTTCTGGTCGTCAATAATGCAGGCGACGACAGAGGTTTTGATCGATTGTTTCGTGAAGTCCATATCAGAGACGTGGCGTGTGGTGGGTAGCGTGTGGTATGAAAAATCCGCGCCACGCGCCCCCCGCTACGCGCTACTTCTTTGCCTCTCTCTGCATTGCTGCAATTCTCAGGCGCAGCGCGTTCAGCTTGATAAAGCCTTCTGCGTCAGCTTGGTTGTAAACTTCGTCGGCTTCAAAGGTTGCAAAGTCGACATTGAAGAGGCTGTCGGTGTCGGAATCACGGCCAACCACGCGGCAGTGTCCTTTGTAGAGTTTGACGCGCGCCTTACCGTTGACCGTCTGCTGGGTCTGATCGATCATCGCCTGCAATGCAATGCGCTCAGGAGCGAACCAGAAGCCGTTGTAGACCATCGTGGCATAGCGGGAGATGATGGAGTCACGCAGGTGCATGACTTCGCGGTCCATGGTGATTGATTCCACGGCGCGGTGAGCTTCTTCCAGAATGGTGCCACCGGGGGTCTCGTAGACGCCGCGGCTCTTCATGCCGACAAAGCGATTCTCCATCAGGTCGACACGACCGACACCATGTTTGCCGCCCAGTTCATTGAGTTTCGCCAGCAGGTTGGCCGGGGAGAGACGTTCACCATTGACGGCAACAGCATCACCCTTCTCGAAATCAATTTCAACATATTCCGGTTGGTCGGGAGCCTCTTCAGGAGCGACGCTGAGCACGTACATGTGTTCAGGTGCTTCGGCCCAGGGGTCTTCAAGTAGGTCGCCCTCGAAAGAAATGTGCAACAGGTTGCGGTCGCTACTCCAGGGGCTCTTTTTGCTGGTCGGTACCGGGATGCCATGCTTCTTGGCATACTCTTCCAGTGCCGTACGGCTGTTTAAATCCCACTCGCGCCAGGGGGCGATGACCGTAACAGAAGGATCGAAGTGATAATAGGCGAGCTCGAAACGAACCTGGTCGTTGCCCTTGCCGGTGGCGCCATGAGAGACGGCGTCAGCTCCTTCGCTGGCGGCGATTTCCATCTGTGCTTTGGAGATCAACGGCCGGGCGATCGAGGTGCCGAGGAAGTAACGGCCTTCGTAGATGGCGTTGGCGCGGAACATCGGAAAAACGAAATCGCGGACGAATTCTTCACGCAGATCGAGGATGTGACAGGCGCTTGCGCCGGTATTCTTGGCTTTCTGCGGGATGCCGTCGAGTTCTTCACCCTGACCGAGGTCAGCCGAAAAGGCGATGACTTCACAATCGTATTCTTCAATCAGCCACTTCAGGATGATCGAGGTATCAAGACCTCCAGAGTAGGCGAGGACAGCTTTTTTGATTTGTGGTTTAGACATTGAAATGTGCTCCTTTACATCAAGTGGCGCGTGGCGTGTGGCTCGTAGCGCGAAAGTGTTTTGTCGCGCTTCTCGCTACGCGCTGCCGGGTTTATAGCTTTATAACGTAAGTGTCGGCGATCTTGTCATGCAAGCCCTGCTTGCGGTTGTCAAAGGCGACCATGAGATAGCCGATGCCGAGCAGGATGCTGGAAATAAATTTACCAAGGACTTCGCGTAGCGCAGCTCGACCGTAGCTGACCGGACTGCCGTCGGTGCGGATAACCTTGATGCGCAGCGCCATCTTGCCAGGGGTCTGGCCGCAGTATCCGGTAAAGAAGACCGCATAGCTGATGCTGAGCACGGCTCCAAAAAGCCAGATGATGGTGGTGATGGCTGGGTCTTCCTCGGTGGCAATCCCCAGCATGCCGATGGTCAGATTGATCAGTAAGCTGAGTGCCGTTTGTACAGTGATCAGCAGAACCGAGTCGATCAGGTAGGCCAGAGCCCGGATCCAGAAGCCTGCATAACTGTGCTCGTTTATTGGACTCGCTGTGGCAATTATGGTTGCTCCGCACTGTACGCATCGAGCCGTAGGCGGTTGTACCGTACCGCAGGCGCTACAGATAATTCTGCGCCCCTGGTAGTCACCTGCTTGAGATGGCAGAGAATCCTTTTGCTGAACAGCTGTCTTGGCCGAAGCTTCTCTCTTTTGTGCCTTCTTGTCAAAAGTGAAACGCTCTTTGCACTTGGGGCAGTTCACCTTAACGGGGCGATCTGGAACTTGAGCCGGATCAACTGTTTTGGAGAAATTACAATGTGGACAGATAATATTCATTATGTCTCTATGCTAAAAAGTTGTCTCTTGCCATGCTGTTCGCCAGGTGCCGCCAGATTCTAGCCCATCAAGGTTGCCATAATCGCTTTTTGCACATGCAACCGATTCTCGGCTTCGTCGTAGATGATGGCGTGACGGCTTTCCATGACCTCATCGGTAATCTCTTCGTCGCGGTGTGCAGGCAGGCAGTGCATAACCACACAGTCGGGGTCAGCCAGACTAACCAGGTCCATGTTGATCTGGTAGCCGGCAAAGGCTTTGGCGCGCTCCTGTTGCTCCTCTTCCTGTCCCATGCTGGCCCAGACATCCGTGTTGAGAACCTGCGCGCCTTGTGCGGCTTCGCGTGGATCATTCGTATAGAAAATTTTTGCCCCGGCATCGGCGGCACGCTTGCAGACTTCGGCGTCGGGCTCATAGCCGACCGGGGTGGCAACGCGCAACGCAAAGCCAAACACGGCAGCGGCGTTGATCCAGCTGTTCGCCATATTGTTGCCGTCACCGATCCAGCAGTAGGTCAGTTCGCGGTAGTTCTCTCTGTGCTCGCTGACAGTAAAGAGGTCTGCCATGATCTGACAAGGATGATAGCTGTCAGTCAAACCGTTGATAACCGGAACAGAACTATACTTGGCAAACTCCTCGATGGCCTGTTGCGAATAAGTCCTGATCATGACGCCATCGACATAACGGGCCATGCAACGGGCGGTGTCCTTGATCGGCTCGCCGCGGCCCATCTGAGTGTTTCCTGAAGCCAGAAACAGCGCGTGTCCGCCGAGGTGGAACATGCCCGCTTCAAAGGAAACCCGGGTTCTTGTCGAACTTTTTTCGAAGAGCATACCCAGAGTCTTGCCTTCCAGTAGCTGGTGAGGCATGCCCGCTTTTTGTTTTGATTTAAGCTCACTGGTCAGCGTGAAGATCTTTTCCAGTTCTTCGAGGCTCCAGTCGCTCAGACAGAGAAAATCTTTATTCACAGTCGTGACTCCTTAAACGTTCTATTTGTTTTCAGCCGACGGTTGCCAGCACTTCGTCAAGTATCGTCATTGCCTCGTCAATCTCTACTCTGTTGACGATTAGTGGCGGCACGAATCGCAAGACATTGCCGACGGTGCAGTTCATCAGCAGACCGCGCTCCATAGCTTTAACGACCAGGGGCCCGCCTTCGATGTCGAGCTCTACGCCGATGATCAGGCCGAGGCCACGGATCTCCTTGATAAAAGAATATTTGCCTTTTAATTGCTCGAGCTTTTCGGTCAGGTACGCGCCCATGGACCGACAGTTGTCGAGCAGGGTTTCCTCGTTGATGGTCTGCATCGCCGCCAACGCTGCGGCGCAGACCAGCGGGTTGCCGCCAAAGGTAGAGCCGTGAGTCCCCGGACCAAGGCTTGTTGCCAGTTCTTCGGTGGTCAAGAGAGCGCCGATCGGAGGCCCGCCGGCAAGAGCTTTGGCCAGCGTCATGACATCGGGGACAACTTTGTCCTGCTCGTAGGCCCAGAGGGTGCCGGTCCTGCCACAGCCGACCTGAACCTCATCAAAGATCAGCAGGAGGTCAAATTCGTCACAGAGTTCGCGGACAGCTTTGAGGTAACCAGTCGGCGCGACGTTGACTCCTCCCTCACCCTGAAGGGGTTCGAGCATAATGGCGCAGGACTGTGGTGTAATCGCCTGGCGCATGGCTTCCACATCACCAAAGGGGACGTGTTTGAAACCATCAAGCAGTGGTGTGAAACCTGCCTTGACCTTCTCCTGACCGGTAGCGCTGATGGCACCGATAGTGCGGCCGTGAAAAGAGGCCAGGGCGGTAATCACTTCGAAACGGTCTTCGCCGTATTTCTCGTTGCTATGCTTGCGTGCCAGTTTCATGGCCGCTTCATTGGCTTCAGCACCGGAGTTGCAGAAGAAGACGCGATCGGCAAAGGAGTGCTCACAGAGCCATTCTGCCAATTCGACCTGTTGGGGAATATGGTAGAAGTTGGAACAATGCAGCAGACGTCCGGCTTGCTCACGCAGGGCTGCAACCACCTTGGGGTGGCAGTGGCCAAGATTGTTGACCGCGACTCCGGCGAGGAAATCGAGATACGCTTTGCCATCAACATCCCACAGACGACAGCCTTCGCCGCGTTCTGCGACGATCGGGTAGCGACCGTAGGTTTTCATGACATGCTTATCTGCTCTGTTAATCCACTCTTGTGATTTGTTCATAATCATAATCCGTAGGATTTTTGAGGTGTTAGCTGTTAGCCAACACCTGAAACCAGGAACCCAGATATCCTGGGGTTTTACTGTTTACTTGAACTTTGCGACCGCAGTGCCGACACCCTGATCGGTAAAGATCTCGAGCAGACAGGCGTGTTCCATACGGCCATCAATGATGTGGGTCTTCATGACGCCCTCGGCGATAGCGTCAAGGCAGCAGGTGACCTTTGGAATCATGCCACCGGCAATAGTTCCGTCATCGATCAATCCCTGCACATCGTCGATGTCGATGGTGTTCAAAAGATTGCCGCTCTTGTCTTTAACGCCTTCAATGTCGGTCAGCAGGATCAGCTTCTCGGCCTTTAGGGCCCCGGCAATCTTACCGGCGACCAGGTCGGCGTTGATGTTGTAGGTCAAGCCCTCGTCGTCCACTCCAACCGGTGCGATCACCGGAATGAAGTTGGCCTCCTCAAGCGCCGAGATGACCTCCGGATTGATCTTGGCGACTTCTCCGACCATGCCGATATCGATGATCTCAGGGGTCAGGGTGTCAGGGTTGACCGTTTTCATCTCCAGCTTGCGAGCCGTGAGCAGTTTCCCGTCTTTGCCCGTCAGGCCAACGGCCTTGCCGCCTTGCTTGTTGATGTTGGCGACGATCTCTTTGTTGACCTTGCCCCCCAGAACCATTTCGACGACATCCATGGTGCGGGCGTCGGTGACTCGCATGCCCTGTTCGAAGCGGGTTTCAATGTTCATGGCCTCAAGGACTTTTCCGATCTGTGGCCCTCCACCGTGAACAACCACCGGGTTCATGCCGATGTACTTCATCAGGATAATGTCGCGGGCGAAGCCTACTTTAAGACTCTCCTCAACCATGGCGTTACCACCGTACTTGATAACGATGGTTTTGCCGTTGAACTCCCGAATCCAGGGGAGGGCTTCGACCAGCACATTCGCTTTATTAATCAGTTCTTGCATCATCTGCCAAACTCCAAATTACAGGATGTACCGTGAAAGATCTTCATTGTCGGCAATGTCAGAGAGGCGCTCACGAACAAAGGCGTCATCGATGGACAGGCTTTTGTCTTGCAGCTCCGGGGCATTGAAGGACAGCTCCTCGAGCAGCGTTTCCATAATGGTGTGCAAGCGCCGGGCGCCGATATTTTCCGTTCGTTCGTTGACCGTAGCCGCGGTTTTGGCAATCTCCGCGATCGCCTCTTTGCTGAACTTAAGACGAATGCCTTCGGTTTCCATGAGCGCCTGGTACTGAAGGATCAGGGCATTGTTCGGTTCGGTCAGAATTCTTACGAAGTCTGCTTCTTCAAGGCTGTCGAGCTCAACCCTGATCGGGAAACGCCCCTGCAGCTCCGGAATCAGATCCGAAGGCTTGGCAACATGGAACGCGCCGGCGGCAATGAAGAGGATGTGGTCTGTCTTAACCGGACCATACTTGGTGTTGACCGCGCTGCCTTCAACGATCGGCAGGATGTCGCGTTGCACACCTTCGCGGGAGACTTCCGGACCATGACCGCCTTCACGACTGGCGATCTTGTCAATCTCGTCTATAAAGATAATGCCGTTCTGTTCGGTTCGCTCCTTGGCCAGGGCCTGGACCTTGTCCATATCGACGAGCTTTTCGGCTTCCATCTCAATCAGCATCTCACGTGCTTCCGAGACCTTCATCTTCCGGTTCTTGGTTTTCTTCGGAAAAATGTTGCCAAACATCTCCTTGATGTTGATGCCCATGTCCTCGGAACCTTGAGGACCGAAAACCTGCATGTTCGGCATTTGGGAATCCTGTGTTTCGATCTCGACCATGCGTTCGTTGAGCTCGCCCATACGCAACAAGCGGCGCAGCTTGTCACGCGTCGTGCTGCTGCCGTCCTTGGCGTCTTCAAGGTTCTTTTCGCCCGGCAGGAGGAGATCGAGTAAGCATTCCTCAGCCAGATCTTCAGCTTTAAGCCTCTGGCTCTTGGTTTCTTCGGCCTTGACCATGAGGATCGCCAGCTCGACAAGATCGCGAACCATACTCTCGACGTCACGGCCGACATAGCCGACTTCGGTGAACTTGCTGGCTTCAACCTTGACGAACGGAGCCTGCGCCAGACGTGCCAGACGTCTGGCAATTTCGGTTTTACCCACCCCGGTCGGGCCGATCA
>JAAXQF010000329.1 GCA_012974435.1 Desulfuromonadales bacterium
CCCGTGGTCTCGCATGCCGTTCTATGTAAGTTGCAAAATCTAAGGGTGGCGAATCAAGGGGATTTTGTACAAATCAAACACGCGCATCCGGCGAGTGTGGGTGATCTGTCGGCATCTCTTGGCGGTAATGTTTCGGTTTTGAGTTACCCCCCTCCGGTGTGGGCATCGTCCAGGCTTACGTTGCATCAATCTCGCGCTAGCAGAGTTGGCTCCGGCAAAGAGGTGCTCGATGTCGGGGCTATCTTGAGTCGGGTTTTTTTAGCTGCTTTGCAACGATTGATCGACAGTGATAAATCACTGACACGCAATGATCGCCGACGATCACGAGTGGCGAGCCTAAGAGTTATACGAAAAAAACTGACAGACTGGTTTGCTCCTGTTTTGGAATGGAGAGATGCATATCAGGAGGGAAAGGGCGTTGCTGATGAACTGGATGCTGCGAGTTTGGAGTATCGGTTGATCCACTCGCAACGGTCCGGATTTACATCCTTTGTTACGCCGCTCAATCAACGCCTACACCATCAGCTCCAAAGTCATCGTAAGGCTGAAAAATATGCATATCATCCGGCGATACTGGAGCCGTTGAATAGTCAAATACGAGCACTGCTTAATAGCTTCGCCACGATGGAGGAGAGTCAAACGATCATCACCAGCGAGGTAAAGTATATCCACCTTGAGGGGTTGAGGGCCTACGATGCCCGCTCCCTTGCCAACCCTTACCTAAACGGCATTCCATCGCTGACGGCGATGTGGGGATTAGTGCACGCCTTTGAAAGGCGAGTTAATGAGTTGATTGGCATTGACGTGCATTTCAGTGGTGCTGCGTGGTTTATTCGAAGCTATTCAAGAGTGCCTGGTAAAAAATTGCCCGAGCCAGCAATGTTGAATAGAGACGGTCAGTCCGTTTCAAGGCCTGGAATTATCGACTCCAAGCACTGTGACCTGGTGATGGATGTTGTAGTAAGAGTCACTCCAGGTGATATAGGGGCGTTGTCAGAATGCGATATGAACTTTATACAAGCCGCATTTCCTTCATCATTTGCGGGAGGTTGCCTTCATCCGCCTTCTCTTTACGAAAACAAGAACTGGTGTCAGCTGTATTCAGACATTCAAGGACTATTCGCTAAATTGGCAAGACTTCCCAGGAATGGTTGCTGGGTCTATCCGGAAGAATCGGGATGCCGGAGTTTCGATGATCTGCTGCTCAAGACAGGCCTAAACCCTTCTCTTAAACCTGCGATGTTGGGCTATGGGTTGCTCGGTGAACCAATGGCTAGGGACGGCAGTATCGAGCCACTTCATTCGTTTGCAGAACCTATTACCGGGATAGCTCGATGTTTGTCTCCTGTTGAAGTTCGTATGAAAGGGGCTGATAACTTTTATCGAAGTGCATTCTGGGGGCTAAGGGTGAAAGAGGGGGCTATGCTTATGGAAAAAGCATAGGGGGGCATTATGGAGCTCTGTAAGCACCTAAACTATACCGGTTCGCTTAGACCGGGAAAGGCAGTCTTTTATTACAAAACCCAAAATAGTGATTTCGAACCGCTTCAGGTGGAAGTTAATAAAATAAGCGGTCAGAAATGTTCCAGCACAGAGGCCTATGCAAGGAATGGAACACCGAAGAACCTTCAGCCGCAAGATTTGGCGTACAGCAATCCGATCGTTATAGAAAGCTGCTACGTTCCACCGATGGTATCCGAACTTTGTTGCCGGTTTTCACTTCGAATCCATGCCAATTCGTTGCAGCCGTCGATGTGCAGTGACCCTGAGGTGTACTCTGAACTCTGCGAATTAGCGGACAGATATAAGGTCTTGGGTGGGTATCTGCATCTCGCAGAGCGTTACTGTAAGAACATCTTCATGGGTAATTGGCTCTGGCGAAATCAGCATGCGAGGAGCCTTGAGATAGAAGTCCTGACATCGAATGACACTCTGTTCATGATCAAAAATGCCAACCGCTTTGATTGGAATGCCGGGTGGCCGCTAGAAGAGCGGAATAAGTTGAGAAAATTGGCTGGTGAAATGGCTGTAGCATTATCAGACCCATCGGCGTATTTCTTCCTCGATGTAACAGCGACTATACAGACTGAGTTTTGCCAGGAGGTTATTCCGAGTCAGCGATTTACCGAGAACGTCAGCCGTGGAGAACCCTCGAGAGAGTATGCCAAGGTTGCCTGTCCAGATGGGAGGCAAGCCGCATGTTTTGGTTCAGAGAAGGTCGGAGCGGCGCTGCAACTGGTTGATGACTGGTGGAGCGAGGATGCGGATAGAAGACTGCGTGTGCATGAATACGGTGCGGATCGACAGTTTGTCGTTGCTCAGCGGCGACCAGACCGAGGTAATGATTTTTACACATTACTGAGAAATGCGGACACATTTTCGGAAGCGCTAACGGGCTTGAAAGAAGGTGAGTCAATATCAGGGGATATTCATTACCTGATGTCTGTCCTAGTCAAAGCCGGTATGTTTCAGCGTGGAGGGACCGTATGAAGCGCTATTTTTTTACCGTAGAGTTTCTGTTAATGGATTCAGATCCTGAGCTGCTTTCCGGGCGCTGCATTTCGATTTTGCACGGCTTTCTCAAAGCGCATCATTTGACCGGGATTGGCGTGTGCTTCCCGCGGTGGAGTAATAGCTGTATTGGGCGGATGATAGGATTCACTTCGACTAATCGCGAACACCTGCTTTCACTTCGTACTCAGCCCTATTTTGAAAATATGTCCTTGGGTGATTTCTTTGCATTATCTGAGGTGCTACCTGTTCCGGTTGATGTGGGAGAGGTACGTTTTGTTCGCAACCAAGCGGTTGCTAAATGTTTTGCCGGAGAGAAGCGCAGACGCCTTGCGCGAACAAAGCGCCGAGCAGAGGAGCGCGGCGGTGTCTTTGATCCAACGCAGTTAAGCTTTGAACGCGAACTCGAGCATTTTCACCGTGCCGTCATGGACAGCCAGAGCACCGGAGAGCGTTTTGTGCTCCATATCCAGAAACAACAAGTGGAGGGGGATTTGAGCTTTGAGTTCAATCGTTACGGACTGGCAACCAATGAGGGGTGGCGCGGAACAGTTCCTGAATTAATGTCAGTAGTCGGTGCCTAAGTTATATGTTATTGTTAATAAACACTTTTTTTCAAGTGGTTGTTGTTTGTGGTTAAAAAAGGTGATTCTTGCTTTTGCTTAACAAACCTTTGATTACTAAGCTTAACAAGCTTGTGATCCACAGTGTCCTGCCGCATAGGCAGCTGAGAAAAACGACTGCGGCTATACAGCGTTGAACATGGTGTGTCCTGCCGCATAGGCAGCTGAGATAAGGACTGGAAGAAAGCAATCACAACGGTGAATTTACGCCTGCCGCAAGGCAGAGTTATGCAACAAAATCCCCGACAAATGCTGGGGATTTTCTCTTTATAGATCAGGAAATTCCTGTAGCTTAGCTACAAGAAGGGTTTTGGCGCGGTAATTGAGAACTAATTTGCAGGCTTATGCTGCAATTATATGCAGGCTTATGCTGCATCTTTGATGTGTAACTCGTTGGTTTTGTGAACACGTTTATGCAGGCTTATGGTGCAAGCGACAAGGTGGTTGACGCGTTTACCGGGGCCCCGATCGGCGGCGCCAATGACGTGG
>JAAXQF010000333.1 GCA_012974435.1 Desulfuromonadales bacterium
TTGATAAGTCCCATCTCTTGCGATGACATGAATATGTTGTTGTCCTAGTCTTCGTAGGATTCTGCGATCTGGCATGCTTCTCTCCTTACAAAAATGTTGAACCTTTTTTTATTATAGCTTATTTGAGAAATACAAATCCTGCATTATGAGAAAAAGCCACCCGTTTACAGGTGGCCATAATTTTGTGTATTAAAGAGCTTCTTGAATACCGCTATCAATAAGAAGAGGTTTTTCCTCTCGGAAGTGGTGACTTGTAAGAATTGCGCAGCCTGGTAGCGCACCTGCTTCGGGAGTAGGGGGTCGGAGGTTCAAATCCTCTAGCCCCGACCATTTTTTCTCTTAAGTGTCATCGGCTTCGTATCCCGAAAACGGAAGCCGACCACACAAATAGAAACGCCTCTGGTCCTTGTCCGGTCCGGAGGCGTTTTTTTGTTGTCACTGCGAGAATGCTTTTTGAGCAGTACCCCACTCCGGTCCGGGATTTTCCTCCGGACCTTCTTCGGGGCGGAGCAAAAACTGCCCTTCACGTGAAGAGGTCCTGCAGGACATCTACAATGACATCGAAACATTCTATAACCCGGTGCGCCGTCACGGGTACAATAACAACCTGTCACCGGTGGCGTTTGAGCTGCAGCATTTAAACAAGGGCGGGAGCACCTAGAATGCAGAATGCTAGTGGCGATTCAAAATCTAGGAATGATTGTGAGGTGCTGAATTAATGGTACACTTTTGAAGAAATTGCCAAAAACTTTGCGGTGCAAGGTTATCTTAATGGCTCAGAGATACCTGACTCGTTTATGGATTAAGGAGTGCACAGCAAGATTTAGAACAAGATGGACAAATTTCAAGGCATGGAAGGTGGTAATGTAAAATTGATTTAACGAATTGCCTCCTTCGTCAGGAAGAGTCAAGGTATATCTAACCCTGAACTGGAGACAGCAGTGGCTGAACAAGGGATCGTTTGTATCATAGAAAATGATGCTCAGAGGCTTAAGGCTCTGCAGAAGATCCTGGAAAAAAACAACTACATAGTTTGTAGGGTTGCAGCTAACGAAGAATCATCCTCAATCATTGTGGATGCGAACCCCGACTTGGTCCTGCTTAGTGCACACATTGCGGAAATCGATCTGTATGAGCTTATCGACAAGCTGAAATCAGATAAACGGACCATTGATCTCCCCTTTATTTTCACAACAATTCCAGAAGACCTAGAGACCCGTTCAAAAGTCATCAAATCAAGCGATGATCTGGTTCTTGAGCCATTTGATGAGCGAGAAGTTATTGCGCGAATCGAACGCCAAGTAACCGTTTCAAAAGTACGTATGGCTCTGCGCGAGTCTGAGGCGAAGTTCCAGTCGGTCATGGAATCCGCTATCGACGCGATCATATCGGCTGATTCCGAAGGCAAAGTCCTGTCCTGGAACAAGGCCGCCGCCATGATGTTTGGTCACACAGAAGCTGAGGTGCTTGACAAACCCATAGAAATCATAATCCCCGAGCGTTTTCGAAATGCCCATGCTGAGGGGGTAAAAAGAGTTAGTTCGGGAGGGGCGAGCCACGCGATCGGCAAAACCGTGGAACTTGCCGCCATCTGCAAAAATGGCGATGAAATTCCGGTCGAGTTGTCGTTGGCAACTTGGTTCCTTGACGAGAAGCGCTATTACACGGGGATCATCCGAGATATAGGGGAGCGCAAACAGGCGGAGCAGAAGTTTCGCTCAGTCACCGAGTCGGCCCTTGATGCCATAATTTCTGCCAACAATAAGGGAGAGATTATCAGCTGGAATCAAGCTGCCACCAGAATTCTCGAATTTAGCGAGGAGGAAGCGGTAGGCCAGTGGATTGAGATCATTATCCCTGAACGCTTCCATGAGGCCCATCGCAATGGTATGGATCGATTCAACAAGTCTGGAGAAGCTCACGCCATTGGCAAGACGGTCGAGCTGGCGGCGATAACTAAAAGCGGAGACGAAGTACCGATTGAGTTGTCTCTTTCGACCTGGATGGTTCGCAATGAACGGTACTACACCGGGATTATTCGCGACATCGGAGAACGTAAGCGTGCTGAAAAATTACTTCGGCAGAGCGAAAAAGAGCTGCGGGAAAAATCCCTGGAGATGAAGGAAAAGAACCAGGATCTTGAAGCCACCTTGAAACAGATCAATGAGATGCACCATCAAATGATCATGCAGGAAAAGATGGCTTCCCTGGGCAAACTCAGCGCGGGCATGGCCCATGAGCTAAACAACCCCGCTTCAGCTGCTCAGCGTAGCGCGGCTCATTTGCAGAGCACGTTGTTGAGGCTACAGGAAGTACAAGCCCGAATCGGTTCGATTCCTTTCGAAGAGCGACAGGTAAAAACGTTTGCCGTGCTCGACGTGTTGGCCAGGGAGCGCTCGCATGAACCTGTAGAGTTGAACGTTCTTACCCGCACGGATAGAGAAATCGCCCTTGAAGAATGGTTGCGTGATCAAGGCTGTCTGGATCACGGCGAAGTCGTGCCGGCCCTTGTTAACGTCGGTTTCGTGAAGGAAGATCTCGACGAACTGATGAAACCATTCACTGAGGAGCAAGTCCCTGTCGTCATCAGGTGGTTTGGCCTCAAGCTCACGATCTATAGCCTGGTCGGGGAGATCGGCTTGGCCACCGGTCGGATTGTAACCCTGGTTAAGGCTCTAAAAACCTATACCTACATGGACCAGGCACCCGTTCAATCGATTGATCTTCGTAAAGAACTGGATAACACGCTCATCATTCTGCGCAGCAAACTGAAAAAGGGCGTTGAAGTTGTTCGTGAATATGCCGAGGACCTTCCTGCCATCGAGGCTTATGCCAGTGAGCTAAACCAGGTTTGGACGAATCTCATTGACAACGGGATTGACGCCATGGAGGGGTCTGGAACCTTGATTATCCGAGCAAAACGGGAAGATCCTTGGCTCGTGGTCGAAATAGAGGACAGTGGCCCGGGCATCCCCCCTGAACATCTGCCGAAGATTTTCGATCCCTTCTTCACGACCAAACCTCCGGGAGAGGGGACGGGACTCGGCCTGAATATAAGCCGAAACCTCATTGTCAAGAAGCATCATGGGAAGATGTCCGTAAAGTCGGAGCCCGGCTCAACTTGTTTTACAGTTCATTTGCCGATGGACTTCCGACCTGCCGAAAAATTAGACACGTGAAGGGGCTCGTGAAATGAATAAACCAATTATTCTTGCCATTGATGATGAACCTCAAGTGCTAAATGCCGTTGCCAGAGATTTACAGGCGCAATACCAGAACGAATACCAGATCATGAGAGCCTCCTCGGGTAATGAGGCAATGGAAGCGGTGAAAGAGCTCAAACGGAGGAATCTTGCCATTGCACTTTTTCTCGTTGACCAGCGAATGCCGGTTATGAGTGGTATCGAGTTTCTTTCAGAGGCTGTGAAACATTATCCGGAAACAAAAAAAGTGCTGTTGACGGCCTATGCTGACACCGATGTTGCCATCAACAGCATCAATTCCATCAACCTTGATTATTACCTTATGAAACCCTGGGACCCGCCTGAGGAGAGACTCTATCCTGTCCTTGACGATTTGTTGAGTGACTGGATAAGCACTGTGCCGATACCTTATGACGGTAT
>JAAXQF010000334.1 GCA_012974435.1 Desulfuromonadales bacterium
TTAAATAACAGTTCAATAAAAAGGGGGACAGTATACTTAAGCATGCTTAAGTATACTGTCCCCCTTTCCCAGTCTGGTAGCTTCTCTTCTGTTTATAAATCCCAGGGGGCTCAGTTGAGTCATCGGAGAGGTCCTCCGACCCACCATTAAGCACTCTTTCGACAAGCTTTAAGCAAGACACCCTAAAGAGGGAGGGAAAGTCCATAACGACCCACCCGTCCCCATTAAGTGCCACAAAGATAAAGATACCTCTTCCCCCAGGCTTTCAACAAGACCCGCAAGATTTAGCAAGGTGGCGGTCTAGACCGGATGTAATAACCTGATATTCTAAATACCATGCGTTTAAATTGACCGCTAATTCTCCAGGGGATTGAAATGATAAAGAATAAAAATTACCGCCCGTCGTTTTACCTGACAATCAACGCTCTCATCATTAGTTTAATCCTTGTTATCGGAATACTTCTCGCTTGGCATAATTTCAGAGTTACAAAAAAAATTGTTCTGACTGAAGTTAATTTAGAGTATGACCAGACGGTAGCGGCCGTTGCAAAGGATTTCCAACAAACTTACAAACCTGTATTTGACACAGTTCGTCTCCTTTCCATGACGTCTATTGCTGAGGCCTCTAACCTGGAGGAAAGGTTGGAGCAGTTAGCTTTACTTGGTGCGATACTGCAGAATCGGGCCGAGATGGCCGGGCTGCAGGTCGGCTATGAAAATGGTGATTACTTTATCATCCGACCAACTTCCTCCGGTCAAGTTCGTAGCCTTTTTGATGCCCCGGACAACTCGGCATTTGTTGTTGACCACATCTCCACTGATCCTGACAGTGGCCAAAGGTTTCTGGAAAGAATCTTTTGTGATGCGAAGATGTCGCAGATTCACCGCCACTCTCTCGAGAAAACTCAGTATGACCCCAGAACGAGACCCTGGTACCTAAAGGCAACAAAAACAGACCAGGCCACATCTGTAGAACCTTACCTCTTTTATTTCCTCAAGGAGGTTGGCACGACCGTTTCCTACGCCAAGCCAGGGACAAAAACTGTTATTGCCGCAGATATCACGTTACGTCAACTTTCTGCGTCTTTGAATAAGTATCTACTGACACCAAGCTCCGAGATAGCTTTGATTAATGTCTCTGGGAATGTTGTTGGTAGCACACAGTCTGAACAGACCGTCGTGCCCTTGGAAGGAGATCGCTTTAAGATTGCTCACATTGATGATTTAGACAATGAAGTGTTTGCTTTTATGAACGACAATGACCTGTTGCAGCCAGGCCTTTTGAGCTTTCAGCACGGGGGAAGAGACTGGCACGGTGCCGTGCGTACTTTTAATGTCACTGGCAACAAAGATCGTGAACTGACGTTGGTTATGCTTTCCCCACGCGATGAACTGCTCGCTGATGTCATTAGTATGGTTAGAACCTCCCTCCTGATAACCTTTGGTATTTTATTGGCCGCTATCCCAATGGCTTCATTTGTAGCCAGCAGGATTTCAAAGGCACTGCAAAAACTCGCGGAGGAAGCTGTCTTGATCAGTCGGTTTGATTTTAACAGGCCGCTTGAGTTGCATTCGAGAATCAAAGAGGTCGACGAACTGGCTCGTTCGATGGAGTTGATGAAAAGCACGATCAGCAGGTTTCTTTCCCTGATTAAGTCATTGGCCAGGGAGCAGAACTTTGATGCCATGCTCGAACAAATTACCGAGGAGACATTACATGTCAGTGAAGCCGATGGAGTTCTGACCTGGCTTGTTGATGACACCACCAATACACTGAACCCAGTCGCTTTTTTTAGTAAGAAAAATGGAAAGAGTGACCTCGACGGTCTGCCATCATTCGCCGTGGATGGAGAGCAGACTCTGGCTGTGGCCGCCAGGCAGGGCAATGTCAGTCAATTGCATCTTGGCAAGAGCGACGATGACGGCTTGAGTGTCCTTTTTGAGACCCTTGATGTTGAGACGCTTGCAGTAACCGCTTTTCCTCTAAGCAACCGCAAGAACGAGGTGATTGGTCTGTTGTGCCAGCTGAATAAAACGACGGATGAGAGCCTTAAAAGTGAAGCAGCCGTTGGTCGCATGGATTTCGTGCGGACCTTCTCCGGCTTTGCCTCGGTTTCACTGGAAAGCAGACATTTGCTGGAGATGCAGAAGCGCTTGTTGGACTCATTTATCCTCCTGCTTGCCGGAGCGATAGACGCAAAATCACCTTACACAGGTGGCCACTGCCAGCGGGTTCCCGTTCTAGTCAAGATGCTGGCGAATGCCGCCTGTGAGGACGAAGGATTTTTCAAAGACTACCAGCTTGATGAAGACGGCTGGGAGGCGCTGCACCTCGCCGGCTGGCTGCATGACTGCGGCAAGGTGACCACGCCCGAGTATGTTGTAGACAAGGCAACCAAGCTTGAAACGATCTATGACCGCATCCACGAAGTGCGAACCCGTTTTGAAGTCTTGAAAAGGGATATGGAGATCAAGTATTGGGAACAGGTTGCCGACGGCGCAGACAAAGATACCTTGCGAGAAGATCTCGACCGCGAACTTCGACAGCTTGACGATGAGTTCACTTTTGTTGCGGGTTGTAACCTCGGCGACGAGCTGGTCACGCCGGAGCAGGTTGAGCGTCTAGAGCAAATAGCCAAAAGGACCTGGACACGTACACTTGACGACCGTGTGGGCATCTCGTGGGAGGAGGAAAAGCGCAAGGCCCGGTTACCAAGTGTGGAACTACCGGTTGAAGAATACGTGCTTGCCGACAGAATTGACCATCTGATCGAGCGAACTGAAGGCGAACAGATGCCTGAGGACAATCCCTGGGGTTTCAAGATTACTGCTCCCGAATACCGTTATAACATGGGCGAATTATATAATCTCAAGGTCGGGCGAGGGACGCTGACCCCCGAAGAGCGCTACAAGATCGGTGATCATGTCGTGCAAACGACCATGATGTTGGAAAAGCTGCCCTATCCAAAACACCTCAAGGACGTTCCGGCTATCGCAGGAAGTCATCACGAGACGATGGATGGTCAGGGTTATCCGAAGAAATTAAATAAGGAACAGATGTCTCTGCCCGCCAGGATGATGGCTGTCGCCGATATTTTTGAAGCCCTGACTGCATCGGACCGACCCTATAAAAAGCCCAAGAAACTGAGCGATGCAATCCGCGTCATGAGTTTCTTTAAAAAGGACCAGCACATCGACGGTGAGCTTTTTGATCTATTTTTGAAGAGTGGCATCTATCTGGACTATGCGCGTGAATATCTTGACCCCGACCAGATTGATGAGGTGGATATCGAGAGTTATCTCTCTTAATCATGTAAAGAGCTGCAGGTTAATCAGTTTGATGTTGGCAACAAATAGAAATGTCCTTGGGCGAATCTTTGCCGACAGAACCAATGCTTAACCTTTTACTAAAAGGTCACCCTTCTCGGGGCAAAACCCCATCTAAAACAATCTACTACCTGTCTTTGCTGCCGAACCAAAACCGAACATTAAAGAATGAATACCCGCCGTTCAGTACGCACGAAGCCGAATTAAGCTATGAATCTAAGGAACCTTCCTTCGCAGATTTGTTCTACTCTTTAAGTCCCACTATGATGTTGCATTTATTGCCTAATCCATTGAG
>JAAXQF010000258.1 GCA_012974435.1 Desulfuromonadales bacterium
TCAAACGGTGTTTAGTATACGGAAGTCTTGTATACAGTATGCAGTTATATGTGCGGCGAATCAGGAGAGAGAGAAGTACCGCTGTTCGCTGTAGTGTGACAAGGGATATCAATATGGGAGTGTCAAGTCGTTGGCGAGGACCTCCTCGGTAGGCATGGCAAGGCATCTCGTCTTGTTTTGTTTTGTGAACTGGTTTGACCGGTTCTCGAGTAGGTCTTTATTCGGGTTTCATCCATCAACACATTGAGTAAGGGATCAAAATCATGCAACTGACGCAAAGTTCTGTGGGCAGAAAGATCATCATGGCCGTTACTGGCATCGTGTTGGTCGGCTTTGTTTGTGTGCACCTCCTGGGCAATTCGTCCATGTTTGTCGGTGCAGATGCAATCAACGCTTATGCGCAGAAGCTGCACAGTCTCGGACCATTCGTCTGGGTCTTCCGGCTGGTTATGCTGGTAGCTTTTGCTTTACACATCGCTTTTGGGATCCAGTTAACGCTGGAGAACAAGGCTGCAACCCCCGAGGCGAATGTGCAAGTTAAACGCCTGAAGACAGGTTTCGGTGCCGAAACCATGATCGTTTCGGGCCTGGTGATGCTGGCATTTGTCATTTATCACCTGCTGCAATTCACCGTACAGGTGCCCGGTATGGGCGTCTACGAGATGAACGAAGCCACCCACATGGTCAATGTCTACACCATGGTGGTTGCAGGCTTCAAGAGTGTCCTGCCGGTTATCATCTATCTCGCCGGTATGTTCTTCTTGTTCCTGCACGTCAGTCACGGCTTCCAAAGCCTGTTCCAGACCCTGGGACTGTGCAATGACAAGTCTCTTCCGGTCACGGGAATGGTCAGCAAATTGGTTGGTTTTGTCCTCCTTCTGGGGTACATCGCCATTCCTTTGTCGATTGTTTTCGGCTGCATTAAGCTTTAGGAGGTCGATTTAAATGATACTCGACGGTAAGTGTCCAACAGGACCAATTGAAACTTCATGGGATCGTCATCGCTTCGAATCGAAGCTGGTCAATCCTTCGAATAAGCGTAAATACAAAGTTCTCTGCGTCGGAACCGGCCTTGCCGGTGGTGCCGCAGCTGCTTCCCTTGGCGAGCTTGGCTACCAGGTTGAAGCCTTCTGCTATCAGGACAGCGCCCGCCGCGCTCACTCCATCGCAGCGCAGGGCGGCATCAATGCTGCCAAGAACTATCCTAACGACGGTGACTCTGTTTACCGCCTCTTCTACGATACCATCAAGGGCGGCGACTTCCGCGCTCGTGAGGCAGACGTCTGGCGTCTGGCTCAGGTATCGAACAACATCATCGACCAGTGTGTTGCCCAGGGCGTACCTTTTGCCCGTGACTACGCTGGCTACCTGGACAACCGCTCTTTCGGCGGTGCTCAGGTTTCCCGTACTTTCTATGCCCGCGGCCAAACCGGTCAGCAGCTGTTGCTCGGTGCTTACTCGGCACTCTCTCGCCAGATAAAAGCCGGCACGGTTAAACTTCACGAACGCCGTGAGATGCTTGACTTGGTCGTGGTTGATGGTGTTGCCAAGGGTATTACCTGCCGTAACATGGTCAATGGTGATATCGAGTCTCATTGGGGTGACGCAGTCATCCTTGCCACCGGTGGTTACGTCAACGTTTTCTACCTTTCCACTAACGCCATGGGTTGCAGCGTAACCGCCGCCTGGAAGGCCGCCAGAAAAGGCGCCTACATGGCTAACCCTTGTTACACCCAGATCCATCCGACCTGCATTCCGCAGCATGGTGACCAGCAGTCAAAACTGACTCTGATGTCCGAGTCGCTACGTAACGATGGTCGTTGCTGGGTACCGAAAAAGACGGAAGATTGCGAGAAGCCCGCAGGTGAAATCGCTGAGGATGATCGTGACTACTATCTGGAGCGCAAGTATCCTTCCTTCGGCAACCTTGCCCCACGTGATATCGCTTCCCGTGCTGCCAAAGAGCAGTGTGACGACAGCCGTGGTGTCGGTCCCGGTAAGCGTGGTGTTTATCTCGACTTTGCTGATTCCATCAATCGCCTCAGTGAAGACACTATTCGCGAGCGTTACGGCAACCTCTTCGAGATGTACGAAAAAATCACCGACGAGAATGCCTACAAGCAGCCTATGCGTATCTACCCTGCACCGCACTATTCCATGGGCGGTCTCTGGGTCGATTACAACTGCATGAGCAATGTTCCCGGCCTGTTCGTTCTCGGTGAAGCTAACTTCTCCGTACACGGCGCCAACCGTCTCGGTGCTTCTGCTCTGATGCAGGGTCTGGCCGATGGCTACTTCGTTATTCCTTACACCATTGCCAACTACCTGGTGACAGTGAAGCCGGGTGAAGTAAAAGACGATCACGAAGCGTTTAAAGCGTCTGCTGATGCAGTTAAAGCTGACATCGACAAGCTGCTTTCGATCAACGGCACCAAGACTCCTTCAGAGTTCCATCGTGAACTTGGCAAGATCATGTGGGAGAAGGTTGGTATGGCCCGTAGTGATGAAAGCCTCAAGGAAGCTCTCAAACTGATCCCTGCGCTTCGCGACGAGTTCTGGAAGAACGTCAAAGTGGTCGGCACCAATGAGCAGTTCAACCAGGAGCTCGAAAATGCCGGTCGTCTGGCCGACTTCTTCGAATTCGCTGAAATCCTCGCCAAGGATGCCCTCAACCGCGAAGAGTCTTGCGGTGGTCACTTCCGTACCGAGCACCAGACTGATGATGGCGAAGCAACGCGTAACGACGAAGATTTCTGTTACGTTGCTGCCTGGGAATTCAAAGGCGCGGGTGTTGAGCCCGAGTTGCACAAAGAGCCTTTGAAATTTGATAATGTCAAGCTTGCTGTAAGGAGTTACAAATAATGAAACTCAAACTGCACGTATGGCGCCAGAACGGGCCTAATGATCAAGGAAAGCTGGAGACTATCGATGCTCCCAGCGTAAGCCCTGACCAGTCCTTCCTCGAGATGCTGGACGACGTCAATCAAACGTTGGCTCTTGACGGTAAGGATGTCATCGCTTTTGACCACGATTGTCGCGAAGGTATCTGCGGGATGTGCTCACAGGTTATCAATGGCGTTCCTCATGGCGGTCAGGATCGGACTACGGTCTGCCAACTGCACATGCGGAAGTTCAAAGACGGCGACGAAATCTTCATCGAGCCTTGGAAAGCACGCGCTTTCCCTGTGATCAAAGACCTGGTTGTCGACCGCGATGGTCTGGAGAAGATCATGCAGGCTGGTGGTTACACTTCTTGCCACACAGGTGGTGTTGCTGATGGTAACGCTCTGCCGATTGGCAAGCCTGTTGCTGACTACTCTATGGACGCTGCTGAGTGCATCGGCTGTGGTGCATGTGTTGCTTCTTGCCCGAATAGCTCTGCGATGCTCTACACCGGCGCCAAGGTTGCACAACTTGCTGTTCTGCCTCAGGGTAAGATAGAAGCCGCTAAGCGTGTTATGGCTATGACCGAAGCTGCCAAGGAAAATGGCTTTGGTAACTGCTCAAACCATTACGAGTGCCAGGCATCTTGTCCGAAAGGCGTCGATGTCAAGTTCATCTCCAAGCTCAACCGGGAGTACATGAAGGCACTGGTTAAGTAATTCAATATCATCTTATTGATGAGTTAAGGGCGAACCGAAGGGTTCGCCCTTTTTTTGTTCTGAAATCTAAATCGGGTTATCCACTTTGCTCAACTTAAACTCTGATTGGTTGATTGCATTTTTATGACACAGACAAACACCGACGACTGATAGACAAAAGCAAAATCTGTCTCACGCCCGTTCGCTATGCTCACTCGAGACACAGAGATCGCAGAGAAAATCAAAAGCTGGAAAGCCAGGGTATGACGGGTCTTCCTCTGCGTCTTAGCGTCTTTGCGTTAATAAATGATTTGGTTTGAATTGTTTTTGTTTAAAGGGTTTGCCGGATAGATCCGCTGCTTCTTGAGGTGTATGGGTGTATGACTCAAGAAGATTCTGCCAGAGCGAGCAGAATATCTCCGTAGATGTTGGCCAGCACAAGGTCAAAGTTATTTTCTTTTACTGTGTCCAGGGTTCCAGTGATGTGGGTTACAGCGTCATCGAGTTGGTTGAGTTGACAGTTAACCCGAGCCGATTCGACTGCGTCTTCTTCGATATCAACACAAACTGCATGTTCAGCACCGAGTTTCAAAGCTGCGATGGCAAGAATCCCGGTGCCGCTGCCCAGGTCAAGAATCCGTGCGCCTTTTACTTCCGGTCTCCTTTCAAGGATCTTTAGGCAGCTCTCCGTTGTTTCATGCTCGCCAGAGCCGAAGGCGCCACGTTGCATGACCAGGTCGATACGATCATCATTTACGCAGGGGGTGGTTGGCGGTGTGATGCGAAACTTTGATCCGATTGTGAATGGTTGGTACATGATCACAACCCCTGGCTGCGAAGAATCAACAGGGCGATCGTGTAAGTCACTGCCGAGAGCAGGGTGGAGAGCATGACGATCGTTCCGGCCAGTTCCGCATCTCCCTTAAGCTGGTCAGCCATAATATAGTTGGCTGTTGCCGCAGGTGTCCCGGCGATCAGAACACCGATCCCCAGATCCATGCCTTCGACTCCCATGCTTATCAAAAGAGCTGCAGCGAGGATTGGCAGCCAGATGGTCTTTATAACACTCGCCAGAGCCGCCTTGACGAGGTCTCCGCGAAGTCGCTCAACTGAGAATCCCCCGCCGATAGCCAGCAGGGCCAGAGGCAGGGTCATGCCGGTCGCTATCTTCAGACTGCGTTCAAAAACCAGAGGTGTCGGCAAGTCCAGAAAGCTCCAGATAATGCCAAGGAATGAAGCAATAATCAGAGGGTTGAAGATGATTTGACGAAGCCAGAAGCTTGCCCCACGTTGTTCGCCATCGCCACGATGAGGCCAGAGTAGAGCGAAGATTGCGTAGAGGTTTAGAAATGGGACCAGGAAGCCCATGAGAATGCCGGCCTTGGTCAGGCCGGTTTCGCCATAGGCGTTGAGGGTGATAGCCAGGCCCATGTAGGCAAGGTTTCCTCTAAATGCCCCTTGAGTAAAAACCCCTCGAGCGTTGTTCGGGTAATCGCGGAAAACTGAGTAAACGTAAGAAGCAATAAAGGTGATGGTAATCGCGATGATTGAACCGACAATAAGACGGCCATTGAAGTTTGCAAAGAAGTCTGCCGAACCAATTTTGTAGAAGAGTAGTAAAGGTAAACAAACATAGTAAACCAGCCTGTTTGTCTGCTTTAAGAAGGTGCTGTCAATCAACCCAATGCGGCGCAATAGCCAACCGAGAGCGATGACAGAGAAAACTGGCAGAACAATATTAATAATGTCAGTAAAAAGATGCATTAAGAAACTTTCTATTCATTGAAGACAGAAAACAGAATACAGAATTAAACCGGCTGAATACAGCATAAAAATTCAATTCTTTATATGAGG
The DNA here is from genome assembly GCA_012974435.1 of Desulfuromonadales bacterium. GTDB lineage: Bacteria > Desulfobacterota > Desulfuromonadia > Desulfuromonadales > BM103 > M0040. Next base: position 5,436 of record JAAXQF010000258.1, read on the forward strand.
AAAGTTCGGCTTAATCCACAATCAAAACATTGTTAAGGTAAACAACGGTGAATATGTGTAGAATATCACATGAGTAACATCATTTAAGAGCGTGGAATAGTCGACAGCGGGCTGTAGAATTGTACACAGTATTGTCCCCTAGAATTGAGATTAGTACTTTCTGTAAAAATTAAATCACCGTAAAGTCAGTAGCTTATGAGATTTATTAAGGTTGGCATGCATAATGAATTAATAAAAATCAACCGAACTAGTTGACAGCCAAGTCAACACAATAGGCATTACGCCAAGGCTCTTTAAAGAAGTTTTTTACAAGGGTCCAAACGATAAAAAATGGAGGAATGTCATGTTAAAAAAACAATATATTGTCAGTCTGTTGTTCGTTCTCTTGTCCCTCAGTTTCGCTGGTTCAGTCGTCGCAGGTGAAAATGACTATAATAATAACCTTGGTAGTGATGAGTTCAGCTTTGAGGATTCTGAGACAAATAAAGATACGTCAGCAAACAGTCATGTCTATGATCAGGAAAAGCTGGCCTTGGTTGGTACCGAAGCTGGTGATTGGCAGTACGATTACTCTGCAGACGCCGTAGAAACTAAAGCTCAGCAGGCTGCAAGTGATCATAACTCCGATCAAAGCCAGTTGTCATCTGTCGGTACCGAAGCCGGTGATTGGGAGTATCATTTCGATTCTCCTGAGAATGCAGTCTGCGGCAGTTGCTAAGCAGACTGCTTGTTAAGGCGAGCTTGGAAGCTACTGGATTGAGTACAGATGAATCGGTCCCCTGCATATGGAAGGGGGCCGATTCTTTTATGCGAAGTCGAGGAACAGACCCTGTTGGAAGAGGCCTTCCGGGAGCTGGTTGTTAACGAATAATTTTACGGGACTTTCCTTTTTGGCCTATTGTGTAATATTCTACAAACAATAAAACATTCACTTCTTTATTCGTGCCATCACTAAAGGCCTTGTATGCCGAATATTCTAAAAGCAAATCGTTTACGCCTTTCAATCATCGCTGGCTTGTTATTAGCGGTGACTGCCATGCACTACCTGACAACAACACAGTTGGTTAATGCCCATGACGTCTATCGGCGCCTGTACTATGTACCAATCGTCCTTGGGGGGGTCTGGTTTGCGCTGCGCGGAGGGATTGTTACTTCGATTCTCGCCTCTTTGCTTTATATGCCGCATGTCCTTTTCCATTGGCAACATCATCCGAGTATCGCTCTCGAACAATACCTGGAAATCGTCTTGTACAACGTGATCGGCTGCCTTACCGGTTTTCTGGCGGAACGAGAACGACAGCAAAAATTGCGTTATCAGAAGACGGCCGAGACGTTGGAAGAGAGTTATCGCAAGTTGCGTGAACAGGCAGACCAAATCATAGAAATTGAAGGCCAGTTAAGACGCGCGGACCGACTCTCCGCTCTCGGCGAGCTTTCTGCGGGTATGGCCCATGAAATACGCAATCCGCTGGGGTCCATCAAGGGGACGGCAGAAATTTTACGGGACGGCGTGGCGCCTGATGACCCCAAGCTGGAGTTTGCCGATATCCTGATCAAGGAAGTCGATCGTCTCAACAAGGTCCTGGAAGACTTTCTGCGTTTTGCTCGACCTGAACCCGTCGAGCATGGTCGTTTCTCACCAAATAAAGCTATTGAAGAAGTCCTTGAGTTGACCCGACAGCAGGCTCTCCGCAACCGTGTCGAAGTCGAGGTCGTTCTTGCTGAAGATATTGAAATCCCCGGGCGGGGTGAACAGATCCAGCAGGCTCTGCTCAACCTTGTCTTGAATGCACTGCAGGCCATGCCTGAAGGCGGACAACTTAAGGTGTCATCGACGGTTCATGGAAATGAAGTCGGGATTCATGTAAGCGATAGCGGCCCGGGTATTGCCATGGAAGACCGGGATAGAATCTTCAACCCCTTTGTTACGACCCGTGACAGCGGCACCGGCCTCGGCCTGGCCATTACCCAGAGAATCATCCAGGGCCATGACGGTCATATCCATCTTGAGAGTACGCTTGATCATGGTTCAAGTTTTACCCTCTGCCTGCCTATTTCGATGAGAGAAATGGAGACTGAAAAATCATGAGTGTACAACAGCCTCATACGCCCTCCCGTAAGGTTTTGTTGATCGATGATGATGCCTCGCTCCGGCGCGTAACAGAGTATTCTCTGCATTCTGCCGGATTCCAGGTCTTAAGCGCGGTCGATGGCAAACAGGGGTTGGCGTCTTTCCAGGCTGACCATCCCCAGGTGGTTATCACTGATATACAGATGCCTGACATGTCAGGGTACGAAGTCCTGCAACAAATCAAGGCTGCACGACCGGAAACAGTTGTCATCGTCATTACCGCTTACAGCTCTGTAGAAAAAGCTGTGGAAGCAATGAAGCAGGGCGCCTATGACTATCTGGCCAAACCCTTCAGCCGTGATGAACTGGTTATGGTCGTGGAGAAAGCCTTCAACCTGCTGGGCTTGCAGGAAGAAAACCAGAGACTGCGGGAGCAATTGGAACACCATGTCGATTTTAGCCACATGGTTGGTAGCTCAGACGCTATGCAGAAGGTCTTTGATGTCGTCAGAAAGGTCGCACCAACGGAGGCTGGTGTATTGATCACCGGTGAGAGTGGCACGGGTAAGGAATTGATTGCCAAGGCCATCCACCAGGGTGGGGGGCGCAGTAAAGAGCCTTTCGTTGCGATCAACTGTGCGGCTATTCCTGCCAATCTTCTGGAGAGTGAACTCTTCGGCCATGTACGTGGAGCCTTTACCGATGCGGTACGCGATCGTGCCGGGAAATTCGAGCAGGCTGATGGCGGCACCCTTTTTCTCGACGAAATCGGTGAGATGCCCCTGGAGCTGCAGCCGAAATTGTTACGTGTTCTACAGGAGATGGAAGTCGAACCGATTGGTGGAAAAGTCCGTTCTGTTGATGTGCGGATCATTGCAGCAACCAATCAGGATGTGGAACTCGCGATAGAGGAAGGACGCTTCCGTGAAGACCTCTACTACCGACTGGCTATCATCCCGATTGAACTGCCGCCCTTGCGTGAGCGTCCGGACGATATCTCGCTTTTGATTGAATATTTCCTCAAACGTTTCAGTGCTGATGCTCCAATTTCTGTTAGCCCTGCTGCCTTTGAATGTCTAAAAGCTTATCCCTGGCCGGGAAATGTCAGAGAACTGCAAAATGCTATTGAACGACTGGTGGTATTAAGCCACGGCGATGTTATTGAAACGGAACACCTTCCCGCCAAGCTTTGCGCGCCACCCACTGCAAAGAGGAGTCGCGTCGTGGAGCTCCCCCCGGAAGGTTATTCTCTTGAGGCGTTGGAGCGGGAGGTGGTTGTACAGGCTCTGGAGCGAAATGACTGGAATCAGACCCGGGCTGCCGATTTTCTGCAGATTCCGAGACACACCTTGATTTACCGGATGGAAAAGTATGATATCAAAAAAGGCTGAGGCTCGTGGCGCGTGGCGCGTGGCGCGAGGAACTTGTAAAATCCTGTTGATGACGGCCTTTGTCATGCTTTTCGCTTTGCCAGCGTTGACCTATGAACGGCGTTCTGCCGTGGTCGATACGGTTGCCAAAGCAGGTCCGGCGGTCGTCAATATTCGTACTGAACAGATTGTACAGCGGCGCAGCTCGCCTTTCTTCGGCTTTGGCGATTCCTTCTTTGATGACTTCTTCCGCCAGTTTTCACAGACGCGCAGTTATCGGACACAGGCGATCGGCTCGGGAGCGATTATCGATAGCCGCGGCTACCTGGTGACAAATGCACACGTTGTGGAAAAAGCCTCGATGATTTATGTTGCCCTGCCTGGAGAACGTAAGGAGCGTGAAGCCTCACTGGTTGGCCTGGACCCGGCGACGGATCTGGCCGTGATCAGGGTGATCACAGAGCAGAACCTGCCGAGTCTTTCTTTTGCCGTTGGTGACGATCTGTTGCTCGGAGAAACGGTTATCGCGATCGGTAACCCCCTCGGTTTGGAGAACTCGGTAACGACCGGGGTTGTCAGCGCGCCAAAACGCAGACTGCCGGACGGAGAGGGTGGCGTTGCTGTTTTTATCCAGACCGACGCCCTGATTAATCCCGGCAACTCCGGTGGCCCTCTTCTGGATATCAATGGTCGGCTGATCGGGATCAATACGGCCATTGCCCAGCAGGCCCAGGGAATAGGCTTCGCTATCCCCGTCAAGGTCGTTCGTCGGGTGGTTAACGATCTGATTGCACATGGTCGCTTACGTTCAGGCTATGCGGGGATTCTTCCAGGCGAGATCAGCAAAACCATGGTGAGATCACGTGGAGCTGGTGGTGCCCTGGTGACTGAGGTTGATAATGGTTCTCCTGCGGCAAAGGCAGGGATTCGTGTCGCTGATGTTATTCTGGAGGTTGATGGTGTGCAAGCCGATTCAGCCTCGGAATACCTGGCTTTGTTACGTACGTACCCGCCGGGAGAAAAAATCATGTTGACGTTGTTGCGTGGAGAAGAGGTGCTAAGTCAAACGATCAACCTTGACGAACTCCCTCCGGGCTACGCGATGCGTTACTTAGAGCGGATCTTCGGCCTTTTGGTAGAAGAAGACCGGCAGGGGATTGTTATCACAAAAGTTCTCTCAAGGTCACCGGCGGCGCAGATAGAGTTAAGGCCAGGCGACCGGATCACAGAACTTGCAGGCGTTCGTGTGGATAGTCTGGAAGCTTTTGTTGCGCGAGTTGAAGAGACTCTCGGCCGCCTGCCGTTGCGCTTCACACTCTTTAGGGGACAACGTGGCTACCTTGTAGAGATGCCTTAGAAAACTGTGGGTTTGTGATGAAAGGGACGTTCAATGAAGTTGTATTCAGGCCCTGAGGATCTCAGGCAGCCCGAGGTCTTGCAGTTCGAACTCGAAGAATGGATCGATAGCTCCCCTTTTGAACGGTTGCTGGGAGTGCAGATTCTCAAGGCTGAAGATGGTCAGGCTCATTTATCCTTGCCATTCACTCTCAAGCTTTCCAACGGCGGCGGAGTCATGCATGGCGGGGCCATGACTTCCCTGGCTGATACAGCCGTCGCCATGGCGATAAAAAGCCTCCTACCTCCCGGAACCGTCTTTGCGACGACTGATCTGTCCATGAAGTTTATTGCTCCGGTTCTCGAGGGGCGGGTCCACGCTTATGCCAGCGTTCGGCAAACGGGAGCACGGACTTTTAGTGGTGAGTGTGAGTTACTCGGTGAGGATGATGAAAGCTATGCCCATCTGACAACTGTTTTCAAGGTTGCTCGCCAGGATAAATGACTTTGCATCGGCCGAAATGACAACCATTCCGGTTGACATTTCCCCCCCTGTAAGGTTACATGATAGATAAATATTGTTTTTCCTATATGTCTTTAAAATGAAGCCATCCTTAAGGATATTTGACTCAAAAAAAGGGCTCTTGCATGCGTCGTCTCGTTTTAATCGTTGTTGTCATTCTCCTGGTTTGTGGATCTGTTTATCTCGGCACTGCAAGTAGTTCAAGACCCTCTTATGAACCGGTTAAAATTGTTGATATGGGTGACCAGGCTCCAGATTTCCTGTTGGAGGATACCGCCGGAAACAAGGTCTCCCTTGCGTCATTACGAGGTAAGGTTGTGCTGGTGAATTTCTGGGCGACATGGTGTCCGCCGTGCAGGGCGGAAATGCCCTCAATGGAGAAACTCAATGAGGCCATGGCCGGCGAAGATTTCGTGATGCTGGCGATCAATGTTGAGGAAAATGGCCGGAGTGTCGTCCCTGAATTCCTGAACAAGTCGCCACATAAATTTTCTGTCCTTTACGATGATCAGGGTATTGCACAGAATCTTTACGGAGTGTACAAGTTTCCGGAGTCTTATGTGATTCGGAAAGATGGTATCATAGATGACAAGATCATTGGTGCTATAGACTGGGCGCACCCTACGACGATTGAGTATTTCAAGGAGTTGGCGAAAGGATAACTCGCTTGCAACAAGCCGCTAACATAACTTACTGGATTGCTTTTACAGCTGGGATTCTATCCTTCGCTTCGCCATGCGTGTTGCCTCTGATCCCATCTTACCTGACCTATATCACCGGACTCTCGTTCAGCCAACTTGAAGATGCGCATCCCAATGCGAAAGTGCGGATGACGGTTCTTCTGCATTCTCTCTGTTTTATCCTCGGCTTCACTGTCGTATTTGTCCTGCTGGGAGCCATTGCCGGAGTTGCTTCAAGTAAGTTTCAGTTCTATTTGCGCGAGGGGTTGGAATGGGTTGAAAAGATTGGCGGCTTATTTATTTTCCTCTTTGGCGTTCATATGACAGGCCTCTTTCATTTCGGTGTGTTGCTTGGAGAAAAGAGGGTTCATCTGCACAAAAAGCCCAGCGGTTATGTCGGTACTTTTGTTGTTGGTGTTGCCTTTGCCGCAGGCTGGACTCCCTGTATTGGACCGATCCTGGCTTCTATTTTGATGGTTGCTGCGTCGTCTGGGCACATTGGTGAGGGTATTGGCCTTCTTGCTGTTTATTCTCTGGGGCTCGGAGTTCCCTTCCTACTCGCAGGTCTTCTGTTTCACCAATTCCTGGTTGCCTTCAATCGGTTCAAGAAATATATCCGTCTTGTTGAAATTGTCACTGGAGCCATGCTGATGGCCGTTGGCATCATGCTCATGTTCAACCTGATGGGCAAACTCACCATGTATCTTTACCAGATTGTTCCTGTTCAGGGTTAATCTGCACGGGGGCGTTCCTGCTCCCGGAATTCACTTGACAGTTCCTCTTTCCTCGTTTAAATTGAAATCCGTTTTCAATTGGACGGGGTTTATGGGAAGCACTGAAAGCAAAAATAAATTCAAAGATTTCCTCCTCTCTCAAGGGTTGAAATCAACCAACCAACGTGAACTTATTCTCGAAGAGTTTCTTCGTGCTGGATCGCATCTTTCGACGGAAGAGCTCTACCTGCGTTTGCGCAAGAAACACCCTCGCATTGGTTACGCAACTGTTCATCGTAGCCTGAAACTGTTTGCACAATGCGGCATCGCTGAGCAGCGTCATTTTGGAGATGGCCAGGCACGTTATGAGGCCAGTGACCATGACGAGCATCACGATCACCTGATCTGCGTCTCCTGCGGGAGAATCGTCGAATTCGAGGACCCTCGTATCGAGGCGCTCCAGGTGGAAGTCGCCGGCGAGCATGGCTTTTTGATTGAACGCCATCGGCTTGAGCTTTACGGCTCTTGCGCAGACTGTTCCTCCACAACTTAAGATAAATCTCTTTTTTTTGTGTTATCCTGAAAATGATTATCAATAACAAGATGGAAGGCTCTCCGTACGTCTATGCAAAGCCAAGTGCAAACTGAAAAGAAAATTATTCTGGTTGGTAACCCGAATGTTGGTAAGAGCGTGGTGTTCAACACCCTGACCGGCAGTTACACAACTGTTTCCAACTACCCCGGAACTTCTGTCGAGGTTTCGCGGGGACAATGCGAGATCGACGGTGAAAATTATCAGGTTCTCGATACACCTGGTATGTACTCTTTGCTTCCTATTACTGAGGAAGAGCGGGTGGCCCGTCGGATTCTCCTTGAAGAGTCGCCGTACATAGTGTTGCACGTCATAGATGCAAGAAATCTTGAGAGAATGCTGCCGATGACACTCCAGCTCATCGAAGCAGGATTGCCGGTTGTCCTTCTGATCAACATTATGGATGAAGCAGAGCGAGTCGGCATGCACGTAGATGTCGCCCTGCTGCAGGAGAAATTGCAAATCCCAGTTGTTGGTGGTGCGATGGGGCGTGCCAAGCGAGGCCTGTGGGAGCTGCGAGATGCGATACGAGATTTTAAAGTCAGTAAGGCGACTTTTAACTATGCGACGGATCTTGAGAAAGACATCCATGGCATCAGCAGTCTGATGCAGGGAGACTACACCCTCGACCGGCGCAGTTTGACACTCATGCTGTTGCAACGTGACGAAGAGATTGCCGAGCGAGTTAAAGATCGGGAAGGGGCTCGCTACGAAAGTATTGAAAAAGCTGTTAACGACACAATCTTTGATCGGCGTGTTGATTTGCATTTGCGGATCAGCCTTGAGCGCAAAAGAGTCTGTAAAGGTCTTCTGGATGGTGTCATAACCCAACAGGAAGGGGACCGGCAGACATTTGCAGACCGCTTGTCCAACTGGACGATGAACCCATGGACCGGTATCCCCTTGTTGCTGATCGTCCTCTACATGGGGCTCTATCAGTTTGTCGGTGTTTTCGGAGCCGGGACTATTGTGGATTTTCTCGAGGGGACTCTCTTTGAAGAGTATCTCAACCCCTGGGTCATCGGTTTATGCAATCAGTATATCCCTTGGTACTGGCTTAACGAGCTTCTCGTCGGCGAATATGGATTGTTCACTCTGGGCGTGCGCTACGCCGTTGCCATTATCTTGCCGATTGTTGGTACTTTCTTCATTGCTTTTGCCGTTATTGAGGACAGTGGCTATTTCCCCCGACTGGCTATGCTGGTTGACCGGGTCTTCAAGAAGATTGGCCTGAATGGCCGTGCGGTCATTCCGATGGTGCTGGGTTTCGGTTGCGATACTATGGCAACGGTGGTCACACGGACTTTGGAATCGACCCGGGAGCGGATTATAGCGACCCTGTTACTAGCACTTGCTATTCCCTGCAGTGCACAGATGGGAGTTATCCTTGGCCTTCTCTCCGGTGTGCCTGGTGCCTTGATGGCCTGGATGGCGAGCATGGTCGGTGTGTTCCTGCTGGTTGGCTTTCTGGCCGCGCAAATCGTGCCCGGTGAACGGCCGATGTTCTATATGGAAATCCCACCGATGCGTCTGCCTCAGTTCCAGAATGTCATGATCAAGACCCTCACCCGCATGCAGTGGTATTTCATGGAAATCTTCCCGCTCTTCATGATCGCGTCTGTTTTGCTCGTGGCTGGGAAACTGACCGGGGCGTTGGAATGGCTGGTCGGCATGTTCAACCCGGTGATGCGTCTTCTCGGGTTACCGAATGAGGCTTCGGCGGCATTTATCTTCGGTTTTTTCCGCCGTGATTTTGGTGCGGCGGGTCTTTATGACCTGCAGACCGATGGCTTGCTTGATCCGGTACAATTAACGGTTGCCGCGGTCACCTTGACCTTGTTTGTCCCGTGCGTTGCACAGTTTCTGGTGATGCAGAAGGAGCGTGGCTGGAAAACCTCTCTGGCGATCTTCTTCCTTGTCACCGGTATGGCTTTTGCTGTGGGTTGGTCACTTAATAAATTCCTGCTGATGACGGGGATTCTTGCATGAAGTGCACTTTTTGCGATAATGAGCTGACTCCTGAAATGCTTCGCGAAAAAGGTTGTGGTGGTTGCATGGGCGGCTGTCGCAAGATCCATTGTCCTTACTGCGGACAAGAGAACCCGATTGTGCCGGAGATGCTCGAGAAGTTTGTTAAAAGTAATATAACTAAAGGCTAGCAACCAGTTTGTTTGTTAGTACGACAAGCTGCAAGAAAGGAAACACTACATGAACGTTTCGGCCAAGGCTGAAGAAATTCTCGAATCCCTCTGGATTGCGACTGAAGAAAAAGGCGAAGATGCTGCTCATTTTGAGAGACTCGGCATTGCTCATGAAGACGAGGGCTTGGTCGAGCTGGTTAGACTGGCTTTTGTCGATGTGAACGGCGAATGGGTTCGTTTGCGTAAAGAGGGCCGCGACGAAGCGCGTATGACCGTTCGCCGGCATCGTCTCGCGGAACGCCTGATGATGGATATCCTTGATATCAAAGGGGTGACTGGTGATGAGCGAGCCTGTGAGTTCGAGCATCTGTTGCACCATGGCGTGGACACCAAGATTTGCACCCTCCTGAACCATCCGACCACCTGTCCTCATGGCAAGCCGATCCCTCCGGGGAGTTGCTGTGAACAAGCGCGTCAGGAAGGTGAGGTCGGTGTTGTCGCCCTGACTGAACTTAAGGCCGGAGAGAATGGCGAAATCGCCTACCTTGCCGCAACGGATGCCAGTAAAATGAAGAAGTTGATGAGTATGGGTGTCCTGCCGGGTAGCGACCTTGTTGTCACCAGGACCTTCCCTTCGTATATCTTTAAGGTGGGGTATTCGGAGTTCGCGGTGGACGCTGAACTTGCCAGGGAAATCTTTGTGCGCAAAGCTTAGTTGTTTTCTGGTTGTTCAAGGGTTCTTTATCCCTTGCAACCATCCTTGTGGTTACCTATAGTTAATAAACTTTTAAGCCATCCTCTGGGTGGTCGATGATTATGGTTGGGGACTCCCTGAAGAAGGAGGAATGAGTGGAAACTCTGGGAATTGATATCGGCTTCGGTTTTACGAAGGCGACGGATGGCAAACGTGACCTGGTTTTTAAATCGGTTTTAGGTGAATCGACGGATATCCAGTTTCGCGATGAGCTGATTGCTGCACCGGATGAAGATGAAAAACATCTGCAGATCGAGGTCGACGGCAAATCTTATTTTGTCGGTGAACTCGCTGAGAGGCAAAGCAATGTACGTTTCTTTACTCTCGACCAGGCCCAGTTTATAGCGAAGTTTGCCAAGGTCTTTGCCCTGGCGGCTACGGCTCAAATGGTTAAAGGCTTTGTCCCCGTTAACCTGGTGACCGGTTTGCCGATCGGCTATTACCGCCAGTACAAGGATGAGTTGGCCAAGCTTCTTGTCGGTGAGCACAAGGTGACCTTGGTAGATGCAGACGGTAAACAGGAAGAGAAATCGCTCAGCATCAACAAGGTTCGCGTTGTGCCGCAACCTTTTGGTTCTCTTTTCAACATGATGCTCAATGATCTCGGCGAGATGGGTGACAAGCGCCTGATCAAGGATAAAATCGGTATCATCGATATCGGTTTCCGCACCTCCGATTACACCATCTCTGACAAGATGCGCTATTCCGAGCGGGGCAGCCGCACTACAGATTCTGGTATTGCCAGGGCTTTCAACGTGATTGCGACCAAGTTGCGTGAGAACAGCGGTATCAATGTTGAACTCTACCGCCTTTATGAAGCGATTGATGAAGGCAGTATCAAGATCAGAGGCAAGGTCTACGATCTTAAAAGTCTGACAGATCAGGTTTTCAGCCAACTGGCAACGTCGATCGCCAATGAAGTTGATCGCCTCTGGGTTGATGACTGGGATATCGATGCTATGGTCATTACTGGTGGCGGTGGAGCGGTCCTGGCAAAATATCTCAAGCCACTTCTCAATGGCGAGATCATGGAGACTGACCCTGACCTTGATATGCGGCTTTACAACGTGCATGGCTATCGCAAGTTTGGGCAACACCTCTGGGCCCGCGGCAACACTCCACCTCAGTCACCGGCAGCGCCTACAACTTAAATGATTCCGATGCGCCCCCATATTTTGGGGGCGTTTTTGTTGGTCAGGGATTGTCCCCGAACGGGGACTGTCCCTTGGTTTAAATGATTATTAACGAAAGGGAACGCCCCTAAACAGACCCTGCCTCACGCGGAGGCGCAGAGACCGCAGAGGTCAAACTTAACTAAAGCCTTTATGCTTCCTCTGCGCTCTCTGCGTCTCGAGTGAGCAGAGTGAACGGGCGTGAATCTGTTCGTGTCCTTCCGGTCTCACGTTTCTGTAGTATGTTTATTGGAGCGAAGTTGATAGCTAGCAGCCTGTCAGACAATCAGGGCTGAAGCGAAAATTTGGTCGTTTGAGATCAGATTTTGGCTCATTTGAGAGTAATAGCCGTAGCTATTGGTCGAAAAGGAGCTGAGATATGGGCCAAACGAACGAATTTGCAGTCAGTTTATTGATTGTCCGACAGGCTGCTAGAATAATTATTAACAATAATTCCCTC
>JAAXQF010000477.1 GCA_012974435.1 Desulfuromonadales bacterium
GGCTAATTGCTTGGCCTGCTGATTCATGTAATCGATGAAGGGTTTCCCTTTTCGCTGGGCACAGCAGACCGGTTGGCCTTTCTCTGTTTTATACAATTTACAATTATATTCAGCCTCCTGTTGCTCAGGGGTCAGTTTTGGATAGAGAGTCATGATGTTCAGTTTATACTTGCGCATGAACGCATCGCGAAGGCTCAGCGTCTCATGAAAGTGAAATCCTGTGTCGACGAAAACGATGTCGTTTTCCGCACCTAGCCTATGAAAAATATGCATGAGAACTGATGCGGTTTTTTGCATACTCGAGAGCAGAACCGCTCCTTGACCAAAGCGTTCAAGACCATAGGCGACCCGCTCTACAGCATCCTTCTCTGCAAGCGTCCGATTGATTGCTTCTAGATTGAATCGTTTCACAATTTAACCCCATTTTTCTGTGCTGTTATTTTGTTGCCTCAAACGAGCCCACCACTCTCGATCAACTCTCACCAGAGTGTTTCTACGGTTCTTTGCCGTATTTAATTTTTATTTACGGTATAGTACTTGACTACCAAGATCAAGTTTTATATTTTACATACTACAGCTCGGCTCGCATGTAATGTTTGCAGCACAGAACAGCCAAAGTAAATGCGCAAGGCATGGACTGTTTCAGTTATTGGTGGTGCGCATTGACTTCTGATAGAATGCAAAGAAATTTTTCGAGAGGCTTCCAAACGTGACAATTGATGAGAAGAAACTTCGCCTTTACGGCGTATATATGCAGGACAAAGCCGGACACTTCATGCTTCGGGTCAAGATTCCCGCTGGAGTTCTAACCAGCGACCAGGCCGAGATGATCTGTACTCTCAGTGAGCAGTTCAGTAACAGCATACTTCACCTGACCTGTCGCGGAAGCATCGAGTTTCATTGGCTTAAACATGTGCACCTCGAAGAGCTTTTTACGCGCTTGGCCGAGGTCGGTCTGACCACACGCGGGGCCTGCGGCGGCGCGGTCCGGGGGATCTCCTGCAGCACAACATTCGCCCCTGGCTTTGCTGTTGTTCAGGGTATCGCTCAAAAGCTCAATCGACACTTCGCTGGCAACCCCGACTTCGAGGGGCTGCCGAAGAAGTTCAAGGTCGGCATCGAAGCTGGCTATCAGGGTTCGCGTCACCTGATCCAGGACCTCGGCTTCGTCATGACAGAGGACGCAGGCGAACAACCAGTCTTCGACGTCTGGTGCGCCGGGGGGCTGGGCCGTGAACCACAGGCGGCCTTCTTGCTCGATCAAGCGGTTACGGAAGATCTGTTGATCCATCTGATCGAATCCGTTGTCGTGGTTTACCGCGCGAACACACCGCCACCGAAACGACTTAAGTTCCTGTTGAACACGATCGGGGAAGATGAGTTTCGCCGGCTGTTGCAAGAAGAGATGACGCAACGCCCGCAACCGGAACCTCCTGGGCTCGGCGAAAACACTCCGCTTGCCCCTGAAGGCTCCTATCTTGAGGTCCCCATTTTTGGTGGTGAAATCGAGACCTCCTTACTGAGACAACTGGCGACCATCGCCCGTGAATGTGCAGGGGGCTATCTTGCCGTATCCGCCAACCAGAACATGAACTTGCTTGCCGCCTCAACCAGCGAGACCAAAGCTCTGAAGAGCGCTCTGGCTCAACAAAAGATCAAGACTGAGGACCCGGACATTCTTACCAGGTTCCGCATCTGTCCAGGGAAGCACGAGTGCCGCATGGGGCTTGCACCCACCCGGGATATCGCCCGCGGTATAACCGCTGCTGTCAACAAGACAACAAGAGGCAGCAGTTGGGCGATATCCGGTTGTCTTAACAGCTGCTCGCAACCGCAACTCGCTGATTTCGGAATTGTTACCAAAAAGTTAAGCACGTCAGAGGATGGTGAGAAACAACCTCTCTTCGATCTTTATCGTCGTGATGGTAACGCCTTGGGGAAATGCATCGAGGAAGATCTTTCAGCCTCTGCACTCTGCGAATTAATTGACACCCTGAAATAACTTTTGCGCAAACCGGAAATATTGTGTCGACATTACCTGTCCTTCTCAAAGCCCCACGCATTCTGCTTATCGGTGGCGGCAACGTGGCCCTGCACAAAGCCAAGATTCTCAAAGAGAATCAGGTTGATTTCGAGCTCCTCTCAAAACATTTCGTCAAAGACTTTCAGTCCCTTGATTTGAACAGGGTGATGCGATCCAAGAATGTCGTTTCTACCGATCTCACACCCTTTAATATCATCATTGATGCCACCGGTGATCCATCGGTAGCAAAGCTACTGCTCAAAGAAAAACAACACCGATTTCTGTTGCTGAACATCGTAGATGCTCCCGAAAACTCAGATTTATACTTCAGCTCACTGTTGAACTACGGCCGACTCAAGATTGCCATCTCCACGGATGGTGCCAGTCCCAGCTTAGGCCAGGCGGTTCGCGATCGCATCAAGAGTGTCATCCCGCAAGATATCGAGAGCCTTGTCGAAGAAAAAGCCGCCGAACGGGCCAAAGGAATTATTGATGCGGCGACAACCCGCACAGAAACCTTGACCCGGCTGGCACAGGTCGATCTGGTCGGTTGTGGGCCCGGCGCTGTCGATCTCCTGACCTTGCGGGCCTGCCGCAGCATTGCTGATGCGGATGTGGTGCTCTACGATCACCTCATCCCCCAGGGGATTCTTGATCTCATCCCCGAACAGGCAGAAAAGATTTATGTCGGCAAACAAAAGCAGCAGCATAGTCTGAAGCAGGAGGAGATAAACCGGTTAACTCTTGAGCATGCCAATCGGGGGCTGCGGGTCATCAGATTAAAAAGCGGCGACCCTTATATTTTTGGTCGCGGTGCCGAAGAGGCTGAGTTCCTTGCCCGAAATGGAATCAGGGTCAGGATAGTTCCCGGAATCAGCTCGGCTCTGGCTGCACCTTCAGCGGCAGGCATTCCACTCACAGCAAGAGGCTACGCAACCAACGTCTCGATCGTCTCCGCCCATCTTGCCGGCAGTCGGATTAATACCGAGTGGCTCCCCTTGCTGCAGATTCCCAATCATACTCTTGTCGTGTTAATGGGGCTTAGCTTTGCAAAGGAGATTGCCGAATTGGCGCTTCAAGCAGGAACATACCCAGAGATGCCGGTCGCGATTATTTCAAATGCAACGCGCGCCACGCAAAAGACCATCATCACATCGCTAGACAATATGGCAGAGCAAAGCCGCCTAGCCGAGCGCCCGGCAGTTTTGGTCTTTGGCGACGTGGTGAATCTGCATGATGTTTTGCCTCAAGGTTTTTAGAAAGGTTCACGTGTCCCAACATGAAATTCGATCGCGTTCCGGGGACACTTACGGGTGCCTGTCCCACAATGGTGCCCTACGATGGTCAACTGCACGACAGTTTATGTTTGTTGTTCAAGTCCAGCTTGGCTCCCCAAGTTGATCTCGAACTATTCAAGCAGGTAGATTCCTATTTATCCTCTCACATTGATTTACACATTGAGTCTCGGCAGAAAGAAACAATTCCTACTACCCCTGACATTTAAGAAAAAAGCCCCGCAGTCAGGAGGGGAGGAGACTACGGGGCAATGTTTTCCAAGGGGCAAACAGTTATCTGTTTACCTGCTTATATTTTAC
>JAAXQF010000049.1 GCA_012974435.1 Desulfuromonadales bacterium
ACTTTTAAAAATGGCTCAATGCTGACTATTGCTCTCTGCGTCTCCGCGTCTTTGCGTTAATAAATAGCTTGAGTTTGCCTTGCCTTTGTTTTGGTTATATGCCCGTGGTCTTTCAGCCTGGTGATTCCTGATATTTGCCCTGATTCACGGTTCCTTAAATCCTGATTGACCTGCACCAGCCTCTCTAGTAAAACTTACCGAGCTTATAGATATTTAAGAGTCATCAGACCTTCCTGCAGGAGCTACATTTTGACTGACCTCGATAGAAACAATCTCAACCCACAGCAATTTGTTTTTTGGCTGCCGCCTGAAGGCCATATGATTCATGTCGGGCCCGAGCAACAGCCTGTTGCGTTGCCGCAGGTTTCGTTGCCGATCAAGATTGCAGATATGGAAGTGTTGGAAGATGGTGTGAATCGGCCCGGCGACAACGCGATAGGAGAGGGCGTGTATGATTATCTCCGCCAATTCCCAGAGTGTCTCAACAACCAGGAATATGCTGAGCTTCTTCGCGATGGATATTCGCACTTTCTCGCTGACCTGGCGGCTCATGTTGTCATGCTGGATAAAAAAGAAGTTGAGCCTGCCTATGTTTTTCGCAAGCTCACCTATCTCAAAATTCTGCGTCTTCTGGAGCCTGACAACGCCGGTCTCATGTGGCAACTGGCGCATGGGTTTTACGCTTTGGCGTTAACCTTTACCGAACTACCTCAAGTTCGACGCAATTTACTTGATGCCATGCGCTTCGGTCAGAATCTGTTAAAACTTAAACCTGAAGATCCTGCGGCGCTCAGCTTGTTGTCAGACATTGATATCCTGTTCGGTGATTATCCGACCGCAATCAACCGTCTGCGAAAGCTGTTGGATCTCCTTACTGATGAAGCAACGCTTACAAAGATAAATGCTCGTCTGGAGAGATGCGTCGAAATTGGTTTTCCGGATCACCCGTTGATGGATGATCTTGAGTGTATCGGACATGCGATGCAACTTTACTCGTCTGAGAACTATACTTTAGCGACGGAGTTGCTGGAACGCCTGGAAGAGGACGCTTATTTCATGTCTGAACTTAAGTCGGCAGATTTTCTTTGTCTGTTGGGCATGTGTCGTCTCAAAATGGAAGATCGCTCCGGAGCCTTTGATGCCTTAAGTCAGGCTCTTGAGATGGACCCGGAACATGATCATGCCAGAGTCGTGCTTGAGTCCGTTTAAGGATCAAGTCTCTCGACTGTTGTTAAGGCAGGTAGTGAATGTTTAACTCGTAAGCTGTGGAGTTTTTATGCAAAATATTGGCTTAGGCGATGTCATTTTTATCATCCTGATCCTTGGTGTTGTTCATGGCATCATGCATCTCGTCTCCTCGAGTCGGAAGCGAAATTCTTCGTCTAAGGATGATCCCGAGCATTCGTAAATGATATCTTCCTGCCTTTGATAAGGCTCTCTAGTTGTTGTTCCTCCTCCTGCCTCGTGCTAAGATTGGCGAATTCTTTCGGCTTGCAACCAAACACCTGGTTTTATAAATGAAACAAGGCTTCTCATTTCTTTTAATGCTCACCATTTTATGGTGTGCATCGTCCGCGTTGGCATACGATGCTACCCTGTCCACACTGTGGCCGTTATGGGATTATCGTGCTTCTGACGCTGCCGACTATAAAAGTACCCACCTGCTTGGCCCGTTACTGAAATATGAAACCAAGGGGTTCGAAACGGAGTATGCTTTGCGGCCGCTTTTCTATCGCGCTGTCGATGACGAGGGTGTCTCCAGTACGGATGTCCTTTATCCTGTGCTCAGACACAAGAATCGGGGAGATGGGACCTCCAGTATTCGTGTGCTGGGTCTTCTCTCATATGATTTCGGCGAGAATGAAGCCGACAAACCCGAGGATGAGGCTTTTAATTCCAAGCGCTATTATCTCTTCCCTTTTCTTTTCTATGGAGAGGAAGAGCAGGGCAGTTACTTTGCGTTTTTCCCTTTTGGCGGCACTCTCTATAACTGGTTTAGCCGTGATCGCATCTCTTTTACTCTCTTTCCTCTTTATAGCCAGACTGAACGCAAAGGCACGCAGGTTGATAATTTCCTCTGGCCCTTTTTCGCCAGGATCTCCGGTGAGAATGAGTCCGGTTACAAATTCTGGCCGATTTATGGTGCAAGTCGTAAAGAAGGTGTTTATCGAAAAAAGTTTTTCCTCTGGCCGATCTTCTTTTCAGAATCACTTAAACTAAATACCGATAACCCGAAAGAGGTACGTGCGGCATGGCCTTTCTATATCAGTAAGGACTCCCCGAAGAGGTCTTCTACAACAATTCTCTGGCCTTTCTTCTCGAAGGTTGAAAACCGTGAAAAAGATTATGTGGTCTGGAATGCTCCCTGGCCCCTGGTTCGTGTGACCAAGGGCGACAAATATCATGGCCTGAAAGTATTGCCCTTCCATTCCGATGAAACCATGGATGTTAAAAGAGAGAGATGGTATCTTTGGCCGATATATAAAATAGAAGAGATGAACTCAGAGTTGATAATGCGACGACGTGATCGCGTCCTTTTCTTCCTTTACTCCGATGTGAGGGAGATCAAGTATGAAACGGGCGACTCCTTGCGCAGGATCGATTTCTGGCCTTTCTTCGGTTATAAAAACACAAACGGTGTGAGCCACCTTCACGTGCTGTCGCTGCTTGAGCCATTTTTCCCCGGTAATGAGTCGATTGAAAGACTCTGGTCGCCATTGTGGCGGGTTTATCAGAAGAAATGGGATCAACAGGGTAATCGTGTTGTCAGCTTGCTCTGGAACCTCTATTGGAGCGAGCAGCAGGGGGAGCGCCTTGCCTGGGAACTCTTCCCTGTTATCGAGTACCGCAGGGACTCGCAAGTTGAAAGTGATATCACCTTACTTAAGGGGTTGATTCGTTATCGCAAAGGTTTGGATGGCAAGCAGCTCAACCTCTTTTATCTTCCCTGGGGTATCCACTGGGGCCGTGATGCAGGATGAACCCGAGCCTTTTGGGCTGTTTGTAATTATCGAGCGAAGAGACGCATTAAATGCAAATTCTAAAGGCCATAGGAAGTAGTGTTCTTGCCGTAGGGCAGACTCTCGGTGAGATGATCGCACTTTTGTGCGAGATGCTCTACTACTTCAAGGAAGCACCCCGCAATATGACCAGCATCTTTCGCCAGATGAATATTATTGGCGTTGGTACTTTGCCAATTGCGATGCTGGTAGCGCTCTTTGTCGGTATGGTCCTCTCCGTACAAACAGGTTCTGAACTTGCGCTTTACGGCACGCAAGAGGCTATTGGTGCGATTGTCGGCCTCTCTATGGTTAAGGAATTGGGCCCGGTTATGACCAGCCTCCTGGTTGCCGGACGCGTTGGCTCGTCGATGGCGGCTGAGATCGGCGCAATGGAGGTTTATGAAGAAATTGACGCACTTAAGACCCTGGAAATCAACCCGGTGCGTTATCTTGCCATGCCGAGGCTGATTGCCTGCCTTTTCGCTGTGCCAGCCCTGGTTGCTTTTGCCATGGTTGTCGGTATCATCGGGGGTGGGATTGTCGCTGATGTTAACCCGAAAATTGATGTCCCCTTTAATGTTTATTACGAGAACATGACGCGCGCGATTAACT
>JAAXQF010000051.1 GCA_012974435.1 Desulfuromonadales bacterium
CTTAGCCAGGTAATAAGCCCTGGTGCTATCGCGAAAAGTCTCGGTGAGGCGCATGTCGACCATGGTAGAAAAGGCCAGGTCCGTCAACAGTGAAGTCATCAGTGCGACGATCATCAGCACCAGCAGAAGAGCCATGCCCCGCTTTCCTCTATTGCCGTTCATCGGGCCATGACCTCGGGCACTTCAAAGGCCGAAATGAAATGAATCGGTTCCTCTCCGCCTGTGCGTAGTTGTAATTCAATCTCAACCATTTCCGGAAGTCCGGAAGTTCGCCCTTGCCATGTTGTCTGCCATTGCCCGTTGGCGTAGAAGCGCAGGCTCATGGCCTCTATCCCCGGCACCAGGCGCATCATGCCGGCAGCCTCTTCGTCAGTCGACTCATGTACGGGGTGCTCACTGCGCATCAGAACCAGTCCGTCTGCCGCATCTTCCTGGTCTTCGACGAGCAGGTAGTGGACTCTGGCGATGCCCGAACCTGTCTGGCTCAAGGGGGAGACCGCCGATGTGGTCAGCTCCAATTCGAAAGAGTCGTTATCAGTTTTAAGGCCGGTAAAGACCAAATTCTGGTTACTGCTCTGGAAGTAAGCCCCGCGTAGTTCCCGGCCGAGACGATCGAAGAGAACCCTCGCCCGGTGATACTCGGCGCTGTCCGCATCC
This sequence comes from Desulfuromonadales bacterium, assembly GCA_012974435.1. GTDB lineage: Bacteria > Desulfobacterota > Desulfuromonadia > Desulfuromonadales > BM103 > M0040. Next base: position 658 of record JAAXQF010000051.1, read on the forward strand.
AGACGTTCTCGAGCCAGGCTGACCGAGGAGAAAATACCATAAACGGAGGTCAGCAAAATGGCCAGAATGCTGATCGCAACCAGCACCTCAACCAGGGTAAAGCCCTTTTCTGCGTGCGGGCCCCGTTTAAAAAATAAAGGATGTGAGATCGACCAGCTCATTGCGCTCTTCGTCTCCCCAGAGAACTTTAACGGTCACCATCTGCACCGATGGCAACGGCGTATCTGCATAGGTGATCTGCCAACGGTAAGCTGCGTAGGGCTCACTGAACTCACCCTGTACTTCAGCTCCCTCCAGAGCCCCGTGCCTTGCGCTCAGTTCGGTTTCGGCCATCTTCCCCTGAGCCAGCAAGGTGGCGGCGGTAATCCGCTGCAGGCGATCATGAACGCCGATCGAGCGGTTGGCCAATGCCAGCAAGGAAACCATGGCGATACTGACGATGGCCAGCGCGATCATGATTTCCAGCAGCGTAAAGCCACCGCGCTGTGATTTTTTCGGGCAAAAGGTCAGTTGCATTATGAATTCGGCCATATCGATACAGGCTTAAAATTCTCGGTAGCCATCAAAAACCTCGGTGGTTCCGGTCAATGGTGAGACCCGTAGGGTCATCATCTCGCCTGCTCCGTCCTCTAGGTGAATAATGGTCTCTTCCACCCAGCCGCTCGGATGAATGCGGGTTGTTACCTGTCCCATGGTGAACTTGCCGCGGCCCGGCAGTTGCAGATCTTTGAAGCGAACCTCACCCTTTAGGGCCGCCTCCCGTCCCTGATCAGGTGCATCGAACAGTTCACCGTTCGCTTCCAGAATCTGGGCACGGTAGATTCCCTGGTCAAGGTCGTAGACCAAGCGATATTCGAGTCCGGACAATGCCGATTCGTTAAACAGGTATTTGATCGTGCCGCTGAGCCTTCGCGCCGAAGAGCCGAGGCCGCTGGTGCCGATATTGCTGAACAGGGGGATGCTGAACACCATGAACAGGCTGATCAACACCATCACCACCACGATTTCAACAAGAGTGAAGCCGGCCAGTCCTCTGCTTCGAAAGGCATATTGTCTTTGCTGCTCACAGCTCATGGCGGTTACTTCGGACAAAGGAACTCCTGCCTGCTTGCTCCGGGCGGTCGGGTGCTAATCGAGCTCCCAGCTATTGATGTCAGCATCAAAACCTTCTCCTCCGGGTTCTCCATCGGCACCGTAACTGATCAGGTCGAAATTATGATCGTGCAGCCCCGGTGACAGGTAAATGTAATCACTGCCCCATGGATCAACCGGGGTTTTCTTCAGGTAGCCATCAACAGAATATTTAGCGGGTATACGTCCGGCCGTCGGCTTTTCGACCAAGGCCTTGAGCCCCTGATCAGTGCCGGGATAAAAACCGTTGTCGAGTTTGAACAAACCGAGGGATGCCTCAATACTTTTCATGTCGACTGTGGCCTTGGTCACCTTGGCCTCGTCCGGACGACTGAGCAGACGGGGAACGACGATTGCGGCCAGTATGCCGAGAATGACCACTACCACCATGATTTCAATCAGGGTAAAGCCGCGATTATCACGTAGCCTGGAAGTTTGCATGAGTCTTGTCTCTCCTTAGGTTTTCAACCTTTTAAAGTGGAGGGTAAGGTGTGAGGTGTGAGGAGGACTCTGCTGCTTTCCCCTGACCTCTCACCCCTAACCCCTCACCGGTTATTTTACCCAAACCCCTGGCTCGCCTCAAAGATCGGCAGCAGGATAGCCAGGACCACGAAACCGACAATACCCCCCATCAACAGGATCATCAACGGCTCAAGTAGCGATAGCATGCCGGTCATGGACAGATCGGTCTGGTGTTCATAGGTGTCGGCAACACGGAACAGCATCTCTTCGAGCTTGCCGCTCTTTTCGCCGGCCGCCGTCAGTTGGGCCAGCATTGGTGGAAAAACGGTTGTCTCTTTAAGAGACGTGGCCAGACCAGCGCCCTCCTGAACCCGCAGAGTGACGGTTTCAATCGCTCGATTGAGGACCCGGTTGGAGAGAAGGTTCCTCGAAATATCAAGGGCCTTGAGCAATGGAACGCCGCTCTCCAGTAAAGTGCCCAGGGTGCGGGCAAAACGGGCAGTGATAATCAAAAGTTGCAACCGACCGAACAGCGGGGTTTTCAGAACCAGGGAATCGATGTGCTCGCGGCCTCGCTCCGTGTCACGATAGCGTTTTAGGGCAATCAGCGCCAAAGCCAGCAACAGACCGAGCAGCCACCACCATCTGGCCAGAAAATCCGTCAGGGTAATCAGCATGAGAGTCGGCCATGGCAGCGCCCTGTCAAGTTCATTCAGCATAGTGGTGATCTTGGGAATCACAAACACGAACAGAAATACCAACACACCGCTACCGACCAGGGACATCAGTATCGGGTAGGCAAGGGCAGACTGAATCCGGGCTCGCATGCGGGCCTGGCTTTCGAGAAAATCTGCCAGCCGGTACATGGTTCGATCAAGCGTACCGCTGTCTTCACCGACCTGGATCATGTTGATGAACAGGTCTGGAAAAATATGACGATGGTCAGCCAGGGCTTCATGGAGTGTTCCACCTTGCACAACATGCTCGCGAACCTTGGCAAAAGTTTTGGAGAGCAGTGGTTGGTCTGTCTGCTCATGCACGGTGTTGAGGGCATCATCCAGTGCCAGGCCAGCGCCCAAAAGGGTCGCCATCTGACGGGTCGCCGCGGCAAGCTCGCCGGTCGGGAGTTTACGTGGCATCCCGAACCGGAACGACAGCTTGCGAACCCGTTGCGTTCCGGTTTCCCGCAAATCAGTCAGGTAGATGCCCTGGTCGCTCAGTTGCTGGGTCACCACCTTGCGCCCGGGACCGTCAATGGTACCGGTTTTTTTGCGTCCCTGATTATCGAGACCTGAGTACTCGAATAGCGGCAACTCTAAACCTCCTCCTGGGTCACGCGCAGAATCTCCTCAAGAGAGGTCAC
>JAAXQF010000410.1 GCA_012974435.1 Desulfuromonadales bacterium
CCTCTAAGTATATCCCCCTCTTTTCGCACAGCAGACATTGCAGGATTGGTCAAGTTGGCCTCTAGAATACTATGACCGAACTTTTACTAATCCTTGTCAGCTCCATCTTCGTCAACAACTTCGTTCTGGCGCGGTTTCTTGGCATCTGCCCCTTCCTCGGGGTCTCCAAGAAGGTGGAGACAGCCCTTGGCATGGGAATGGCGGTGACCTTCGTAATGACCGTGGCGACGGTCGTCACTTGGTTCATCCAGTATTTCGTACTGATCCCGTTCGCCATTGAATACCTTCAGACAATTGCCTTTATCCTGGTGATTGCCTCACTGGTCCAACTGGTAGAGATGATCATTCAGAAGGTCAGCCCGGTTCTCTATCAATCACTGGGAATCTTCCTGCCATTAATTACTACTAATTGCGCGGTTCTGGGGCTGGCCGTTCTAAATATTCAAAAAGACTACACCTTTCTGGAGGGTGTTGTCTTTTCTATAGGAGCGGCCCTCGGCTTTACTCTTGCTCTGGTTCTCTTTGCCGGTCTGCGTGAACGACTTGAGTTCTGTGCTATACCGCAGAGTTTTCAAGGGACAGCAATCGCTCTGGTAACAGCCGGTCTGTTATCCCTTTCCTTTATGGGATTCGCTGGGCTGGTCAAAGGTTAACCAGACAAAGGTCATACGGTCGGGTAGTTCTCAGTAGATATTAATTTGACAGACAGGTTCTGTCCTCAAGGAGTTGTTTAAAGTTATGCTTGCAGCCACGTTAAGTCTTGCCGGAATCGGACTGACCGCAGCCATATCCCTCGGCCTGGCGGCCAAAAAATTTGCCGTTGAGGTCGACCCGCGTGAACAGGCGATTCTAGAAGCCTTGCCCGGCGCTAACTGCGGTGCATGTGGTTATCCGGGCTGTGCTGGCTATAGCAGTGCTTTGGTCGCCAATCAAACCGACCTCAACCAATGCCCGCCAGGTGGAGCCGAAACCGTTGCCGCGCTGGGCCGCACCCTCGGGATCGAAGTCGAAGCCTCCAAACCACAGGTTGCGGTGGTCCTCTGCCAGGGCGACAATCGCCTGGCAGTTAGTAAATATCACTATCTCGGCTTAGCAGACTGTGTTGCCGCACAGCGCATTGCCGGTGGGCCGAAAGCCTGCCCTGGCGGTTGCGTTGGCCTCGGTACCTGTCAGAGGGCATGCCCGTTTGACGCCATTGAAATGACCGCTGAGGGCTTGGCTGTTATCAGTCGTGAGAAATGCACAGGTTGCCGTAAGTGTGTTGCTGCGTGTCCGCGCCAGGTCATCAGGATGACGCCCCTGGAAGCCACGGTGCATGTTTTGTGCAACAGTCACGACAAAGGTGCCGTCTCACGGAAATACTGCAAGGTTGCTTGTCTCGGCTGCCAGATCTGCAAGAAAACGGCGCCAAGTGCTTACATTATTGAGGACTTCCTGGCTGAGGTAATTTATGAAGATCACGAGGGCGCCTTAGACGCAGTGGAAAAATGCCCGACAAAATGTATTCGTGACTTCTCCATGGGTTATCCAGAAGGCAGTTCTTTCGAGACGTTGAAAACCGTGGTCAAGAAACATGCCGCTTAAGCACTCAACCCATTAACAACATCGACTTATGAAACTAAGAAGTTTTCCGGGGGGTATTCACCCCCCAGACAATAAATCTGCGACGGCCCACAAGCCGGTCGAAACCTGTCCGTTACCAGAAGAGCTGGTGGTGCCTTTGGCCCAGCATATCGGAGCCCCCGCGGCGCCATGTGTCGAAGTCGGTCAGAACATTTTTCGGGGTCAGATGATCGGCACAGCGAAAGGTTTTGTCTCCGTGCCGGTACACGCGCCGACCTCTGGCAAGGTCGTTGCCGTCGAGAATCGTCCTCACCCGTGGGGGACATCACTGCTAGCTGTCGTGATCAAACCGGACGGCGAGGACAGTTGGTCTACAGAACTACAGCCAGCCGATCCTAGCGAACTCTCTCCTGATGAAATGATCGAGAAGGTTCGTCTTGCCGGTGTGGTCGGTATGGGTGGCGCGGCTTTCCCTGCGCATGTAAAAATGTCGCCTCCGCCGGAAAAGAAGGTCCATACCCTGATTCTTAACGGCGTTGAGTGTGAACCGTACCTGACGGCCGACCACCGTATGATGCTTGAAGAGCCGGAGCGAATTCTGCAAGGGGTTGCCTTGTTGCAATATGTTCTCGATGCCGATCGGGTGGTGATTGGTATTGAGGCCAACAAGCCTGATGCGATTGCACTCTTTGAAAAGCATTGTGCAGGTACACCGGTCGAAGTCATGCCACTGGAAGTCAAATATCCACAGGGAGCTGAAAAACAGCTGATTGCCGCAGTGACCGGAAATGAAGTGCCTTCGGGTGGACTACCAATGGATATTGGTGTTGCGGTGCAGAATGTCTCAACGGCGGCAGCTGTCACCGATGCAGTGCTACACGGACGACCACTTATTGAGCGCGTCTGCACGGTGACGGGCCCAGCAATCCGTGAATCGAAAAATCTCAGAATTCGTATCGGTACGCCGCTCTCCCATCTGGTGGAGGTTTGTGGTGGGTTGGTCGAGGAACCGGGCAAAATTATTCTCGGTGGCCCGATGATGGGCTTTACCCAGCTTGGCCTTAATGTCCCTGCGACGCGGGGAACGTCTGGTCTGCTGCTGCTACGCACTGAAGATGTGGTCTCTCATCCAGAAGGCCCTTGCATCCGTTGTGCGCGCTGTGTGCAGGCTTGTCCGATCAATCTCCTGCCGACGACGGTCGCCGCCTACGCTCGGCGGGATCTGCTGACGGAAGCGATAGAATATTGTGCTATGGACTGTATCGAATGTGGTAGCTGCAGTTATGTCTGCCCCTCTACCATTCCGCTGGTGCAGGCGATTCGTTACGGCAAGGCGGCGATCCTCGCCAAGAAGAGGAGTTCTCAAGTCTAGTGAATCAGCAACTTTACCTGTCATCTTCGCCGCATATCCACTCAGGCGAGACCACTACTAAGGTGATGCACGCAGTTATCTACAGCCTGCTGCCAGCCTGTGGAGTGGCAGTCTACTTCTTTGGTCCCTCAGCGCTGACCGTTCTGTTGATTGCCACGTTAGGATGCCTTGCGACGGAAGTAGTCTGTCAGCGCCTGATGGGCCAACCGGTCACTATCGCTGATGGCAGTGCTGCAATCACAGGAATTCTTCTGGCCCTCAATCTGCCGCCGTCCAGCCCCTGGTGGCTGACGCTGCTCGGCTCTGTGATTGCAATTGCCATTGGCAAGCAAGTTTACGGTGGCTTGGGCTCAAATCCATTCAATCCAGCCCTGGTGGCCAGGGTTGTACTACTGATCTCTTTCCCTGTGCAGATGACGACCTGGTCGGCACCGGCACCACTCGGTTCCGGTCTTGACCTGGTGACAACTGCGACCCCTCTGGGTGAATGGAAAAATGCCGTCATGCTTACCGGGCAAATGCCTGCCGAGATGCAGGGCAGCATGGTGAATTATTTTCTCGGCAATATGCCCGGCTCTATCGGCGAAGTCTCTGTGCTGGCGCTGCTGCTTGGTGCAGCCTACCTTTTTTATCGTCGCATTCTGACCTGGCATATCCCCACAGCATTTATCGGCACAGTGGTGTTGCTCTCGGGCCTGTTCTGGTTGATCAACCCAGCAAAATACCCGAATCCAGTTTTTCACTTGGTGACTGGTGGTTTGGTTCTCGGCGCCTTCTATATGGCTACAGATATGGTGACGACACCGGTCTCCATCAGGGGGATGCTGTTGTTCGGGGTGGGCTGTGGCTTACTGACTGTTCTGATTCGACTCTTTGGCGGCTATCCTGAAGGAGTTTCTTTCGCGATCTTGCTCATGAACGCGGCAACCCCGCTGATTGATCGCTACACGCGGCCGAAGACATTTGGTGTTGTGCGACAGGGGGCCGTGAAATGAACAGCATGTTGCGCCTGGTCCTGGTATTGACTTTGATAACTGCCGGTGCCGGTCTGATCCTTTCCTTGGTCGAATCAGTGACCCGCGAACCGATCGCTGAACAACGCCGCCTAGCAACCCTGCGAGCCCTGAAGGCTGTCCTGCCTCCTGCTAACAACTCACCCGACGGAGATACAGTACGGTTAATAACGGGGCAAGACAAGCGAGGCCGGGATGTGGCAAGAACATTTTTCCGCGGTCGTCAGGACGGACCCGGCCTGGGTGATAAGATAACCCTGCCGGTTTTTAAGGGAATTTTTGTCGGCAAGAATCTGGATAATGCTGACTGGCGAGTAAAAAAAGATGGGGGGGAGTTCGATCAGATCACCGGCGCCACGATTTCCCCACGTGCCGTTGTCGGTGCCGTGAGCAACGGATTGGAGTTCTTTCGTGAGCACGGTACTGAAATCCTAGCCAACGCTGAAGGAGGCGGACCATGACGCTCAACAAAGAGTTTCGTAAAGGCCTCTGGCGGGAGAATGCGGTATTCCGGCTATTGCTTGGCCTCTGCCCTGCCCTGGCGGTAACGACCAGTGCTGAGAACGGTCTCGGTATGGGACTGGCAACCACCTTTGTGCTGGTCTGTTCCAATATTGTGGTGTCTTCCTTGCGTAAGGCCATTCCTGCCAAGGTTCGCATCCCTTCATTTATTGTTGTGATTGCTTCATTTGTCACCATTGTTCAGCTCTGTATGGAGGCGTATTTTTACGATCTGTACAAGGCCCTGGGGATTTTCATCCCGCTGATAGTCGTCAACTGCCTTATCTTGGGTCGCGCTGAGGCCTTTGCCTCCAAGAATCGCATATTTCCTGCAGTTGCCGATGGGGTGGGAATGGGGCTCGGTTTTACCCTGGCTCTCTTTGTGCTAGGGGCCGTGCGTGAACTGTTTGGTTCCGGAACGCTTTTGGGCTATGCCGTCTTTGGTTCAGGCTATCAACCACTGATTCTGATGATTCTGCCTCCAGGGGCATTTATTGCCATGGGACTTTTGTTGGCTGCAATGAACCTGATTGACGCGAACCGTAATTAATTGCCAGAAACACAACAAAAGATTAAGAGCAAATTGGTGCAAAACTCCCCACTGTAGACATCTCCCCCCAGTCTCTCCATAGATTTTCTCTTCCACATCCTCAAAAACCTACAATTCATAAATTAAAACAGTGTTTTTGGTTGGCATTGTCCTTGCTATGTCAATTACTTAAGCGATTGATGAGCTTTAGTAAAATGGGACCCTGATTAAAACTTTGCCTAGGAGGAACAAAAATGAGTGATTTAACCAAAACTTGGGACAACCTGAACACTGCCGTAGTCGTATCTGACCCTGATTTTAACGTGACCTACGTCAACCAAAGAGCTTATGAAATGTTTGAATTATTGGAGATTCCCGGGCTTAAAGTCGGAATGAATATGGCGGAATGCCACAAGCCCGAAACCTTACAGAAATTGAAGGGTATCTATAAGGCTTTCGCGGACAAGAAGATTAAGATTCACTACTATACTGCGGACGGTCCAGAAGGGACCCTGACCATCGTTGCCGTGCCTTTCTACAATGACGATGCCCTGGGTGGCGTGGTAGAAATGGTCTTCGAAGGTGGGCTGGCTTAATCCCGCTTAAAAGCGAAGCTGGTCATTGATTGACAAGGTGGATTATATTGTAAACAGGAATCAATTCGGTGTTTTACGGGGCGCTTTTTAAAAAGAAAGGCGATAGACGTTATGGAGCATTATCAGGAGGTCACCAACAATGTTTTCTGGGTTGGTGTCAGACACGCAGAGCTACAGATTTTTGATGAGCTTTTCCCGACGCACAATGGCACCACCTACAATTCTTATGTTGTAAAAGGGAACGAGAAAACCGCCTTGATCGATACCGTCAAGGCCCCCTTTACTGAAGAATTTTTTGCCAAGATCGAAGAGTGTGTTGGCCTCGATAATATCGACCTGGTGGTTGTCAACCATACAGAACCCGATCATTCCGGTGCCTTGATCAAGCTGCTTGAAAAGCGTCCGGATCTACCGGTTTACTGTTCGCGTCCGGCGCAGAATTTTCTGTCCCAGTTGCTGAATGGGCCGTTCAACGCCCAGGTTGTCAGTGATGGCGATGAAATTGACCTTGGTGGGCGCACCCTGCGCTTTGTTTTGGCTCCTTATCTGCATTGGCCGGACACCATGTTCACCTACCTGGTTGAGGATGCTGTCCTTTTCTCCTGTGATGCCTTCGGTGCTCATTACTGCGCCAGCAAACTCTTTGATGATGAGATTCCGGACTTCTCCCAGGATTTTTATTTCTATTTCGACTGCATCATGCGTCCTTTCAAAGACAAGGTCCGGGCTGCCGTCAGCAAAGTCGACGAGCTGGAACTGAAATTGATCTGTCCCTCTCACGGGCCGATTCGCCGGACCGACCCGGGTGCTGTGGTCGATTCCTATCGCCGCTGGTCAGCTCTGCCGCCGGAACAACCAAATCCTCGCGCCCTGATGATAACCATGTCTGCGCACGGTAATACTCACCGCATGGCGACAGAAATTCGTGAGGAGCTTGAGAAACAAAACTTCCATGTTGTTGTGCTGCGTATGTGTGAGTTGCGCGATAGTGACTTACGCGACGAACTGGAGTTGGCTGATCTGGTTCTGGTGGGGACTTCGACAATCAATCGCGACGCGCCACCACAGGCTTGGCACGCCATGTCACTCTTCTCCCTGGTGACGCCCAAAGCAAAGATTGCTGCTGCTTTTGGCTCTTTCGGCTGGAGTGGTGAAGCGGTCAAGTTGGTTGAAGAGCGCTTAAAAGGGCTGCGCTTTAAAATGCCGGTGCCCGGACTGACGCTGCGTTTCTCACCGACCGATGACAATCTCCGCGAATGCCGCGAGTTTGCCGGCCAGGTTGCCGCCCAGGTTGTGGGTACGGAGTAGGAACTTGTAACGCGCTTTAGATTGATGGGCAGGGTCTGATGGCCCTGCCCGCTGTTTTTTGCCTTCGGATATCCAGGCTTTTCGTGACTTCTATAACAGCACCGGCACGAGCCGCAGAAATAGCAGTTGTTGCGCCTCTTGATAAAATTCTCAACTATACAATCCCTGCCAGTTTGGCCGATGAGGTTTGTATCGGTAGTCGTGTTCGGGTTCCTCTTGGTCGTCGTCAAGTGGTTGGCTATGTCATGAACTGGACAGAGCCCGGCGATGCAAAGCTGAAAGATATTCTCGAAGTCATCGACCCCCATCCCCTGTTTCACCTGAATCATGCTGCTTTTTACCTGCGTGCGGCGCGTTATTATGTTTATCCCCCCGGCCAGGCGGTAAGAACTGCTCTGCCGGCTGGTCTCTCGGCACTGGATAGCAAGCCGACCGTTTTGAGTGACAAGCTTTACCGGGCAACGGACCGGGATGAACAACCACAAGGTGCGCGGCAGCGGGAAATCCTCGACTATGTCCGTGCGAAGAACGAGTGTACTTTAAGCCAGCTACGACAAGCTTTTTCTGCCCCTCATGCTGCTTTGCAACGTTTGGTTGAGCTGAAATTCCTGCAGTTCGAAGAGGTTGAACGTTGCCGGGATCCGTTTGCTGAAATCGAAGTTGTAGAGCACTGCCCGGTTGAACTGAATGCTGCTCAACAAGTCGCTGTTACAGCAGTCGAAGACGCCCTTGATGGTCCGTCGATGTTTGCCCCGTTTCTTCTTCACGGCGTCACAGGCAGCGGCAAAACCGAGGTTTATCTGAGGTCGATAGCCAAAGTCCTTGAAGAAGGGCGACAGGCGTTGGTCCTGGTTCCTGAAATTGCCCTGACGCCGCAACTGGTGACTCGCTTTCGCAGCTGGTTTCAGAATCACGGAGTGCGTCTGGCCGTGCTCCATTCCGGCCTGTCTGATGGTGAACGCTACGATGCCTGGAGGCAGGTTGCAAGAGGTGATGTTGATGTTGTGATCGGCGCTCGTTCTGCGGTTTTTGCACCGCTGCCTGAACTGGGGCTGATCGTGGTCGATGAAGAGCATGATGGCAGCTACAAACAGTCGGAAGGCTTTCGCTACAATGCCCGAGACCTGGCACTGATGCGTGGTCAGATGGACGAGGCCGTCGTTATCCTGGGCAGCGCCACGCCGGTTCTGACCTCCTATCAGCGCTCTCTGAGCGGGCATCTGATACACCTGGAGCTGCCCGAGAGGACTGCTGAAAGGCCCTTGCCGGAAGTTCACCTGGTCGATCTTGCGCAACATGAAGGAGAAAGCCTGCTGAGTGAGCCGCTGCAGATCGCTATGGCGGAAGCTCTGGCCGCGGGCGAGCAGGCACTGCTGCTGTTGAATCGTCGTGGCTATGCACCATTTCTGCTGTGCCATGACTGCGGCGCCGCCCTACGTTGCCCTAACTGTGATATCACCTTGACCTATTCACAGGTACAGAGCTCTTTGCGTTGTCACTATTGTGATTTCCACATGAGCCCGCCGGAGAGCTGTGATCGGTGCAGCGGTGTCCGCTTGCTCCCCGAAGGAATGGGCACAGAGCGTCTCGAAGAGGAGATCCGGGAGCTTTTCCCCGAGGCGAGGGTGGCGCGTATGGATCGCGACACCACGACCCGAAAGGGTTCCCATCATCGGTTGATAGAGCAGATGTCGGCGGGCGAGATTGACGTTCTAATCGGTACGCAGATGATCGCCAAAGGCCATGATTTCCCGGCGGTCACCCTGGTCGGTGTCCTCAACGCTGACACAGCACTGAACCTGCCAGATTTTCGTAGCGCCGAAAGGGTTTTCTCTCTCCTCAGCCAGGTTGCCGGGCGAGCCGGACGCGGAGACCGCCTTGGGCGTGTCATGATCCAGACCTATGACGTAGATAATTATGCCCTTGATTTCGTTGCCCGCCACGACTACCAGGGCTTTGCCGAACTGGAGTTGTCGCAACGTCAGGTCCTGGCGTATCCACCCTTCGGATACCTGGTGAACCTGGTCTTGAGTGGCAATGATGAAACCAAGGTGAACCGTGCAGCGGAGCAGATTTCTGTTAATCTGACATCTGATACGATTGATGCGGAAGTCCTTGGCCCGGCTCCATGTCTGTTGCCGCGTTTACGCAACAAGCATCGGGTGCAGATTCTGCTCAAGGCAAAAGAGCGTGAGCCCTTGCGTCGTCAGATTGAGCAGTTGAAGCGACTCAGAACACAACTCCCCGCCGGTGTTGTGTTGACTGTTGATGTCGATCCGGTCGATATGTTTTGATTGTGGTTGCTGAACAAGAATTTCAACGAGAGAAATATTTATGAACAAAATATATGTTCTGATTATCTGTGGCCTGCTGATTTTGTCTTCCTGTGCGAAGCCACCGGAGCCTCCTCCGGTTGTCGAGGAACCGGTTGAAGAAGTGCCAGTTGTTGATAAAGGCGTCCCCACTCTGCAGATTGTCGACTGGACGGACGTTGTTGGCTGGCAGGAGGATAATCCGGGGCTCGCTCTTGGCGCTTTGCTGGAAAGTTGTTCGGCGCTGCGCTGGCGTCCGCAGTGGCAGCCGGCCTGTGAGGAGGCTGCGGCCATGAAGCAAGCGTCCGAAACAGAGGTCCGTGCCTTCTTTGAACGTAACTTCGAGCCTCATCAGGTCAGTAAACCTGACGGTACCACGGAAGGATTGTTGACCGGCTACTACGTTCCGGATTTGAAAGGGAGTCGGGTGGCTTCAGACGCTTACCCTTATCCGCTTTATCAACGTCCGAACGATCTGCTGACCATCGACTTGAGTGATGTCTACCCGGATTTAAGCAATTATCGCTTACGTGGCCGTCTTGACGGACACAGGGTCGTCCCTTACTGGGATCGAAACGAAATCGACAGTCAGAAACGACCTCTGGTTGGTCAGGAACTCTTCTGGGTGGCTGACCCGGTCGAACTCTTCTTTCTGCAAATCCAGGGTTCAGGTCGAATTCTGTTTGATGATGGTGAACAGGTGATGGTCAACTATGCGGACCAGAACGGCCACCCTTACAGGTCGATCGGTAAATACCTGATCGATCGTGGTGCTATGCCTCGCAGCAAGATGTCGATGCAGAATATCAGGTTATGGGCAAGCAACAACCCGAGCGAAGTCGATGACCTCCTCAACCAGAACCCGAGCTATGTGTTCTTCAGGGCTTTGCCTGCTGATGTGAAGAGCCCGCCGGGGGCGCTTGGTGTGCCGCTGACCCCTGGCCGGAGTCTTGCTGTTGATCGTCGTCACATACCTCTGGGCGCGCCGGTTTTCGTTGACACCTTCTGGCCGAATACTGATAAGCCGCTGCGACGCCTGATGATGGCGCAGGATACCGGGGGGGCTATTAAGGGCCAAGTTCGCGGAGATTTTTTCTGGGGAATGGGCTCACAGGCCGGCTCTCAGGCAGGTCGCATGAAACAAACCGTACGCTTCTGGGTTCTTTTGCCTCGAGAGGTGCCGGTTGATTAATCCTTCAATTTATAGAGGACAATGCCATCGTGTTTAATAAAGGAAAGACTTCAATACTTTTGAAAAGAGACTCCCTGCGCTGCAGTTTCTTGACACTCCTTATTCTGCTGGCAGTGACCAGTGTTCTGCATGCGAGCACTCCCGAGAAGGGGATGTTCCTGGTTGCAGATGAACAACTGAATGATCCGCGTTTTCGTAACGGGGTCATCCTCCTGATTCAGCACAACGAGCAAGGTAGCGCAGGACTAGTCGTCAACAGGGGCAGTCGCTTGTCTCTCTCCGCGATTCTTCCAAAAGATTCGAGCTTGACCGGGGATGGGGGAACACTCTCTTATGGTGGCCCGGTTGATCCTAACACCCTGCTTGCTTTGGTCAAGGTTCGTAACCATCCACCAGAGCCTGCCGATGAAGTTGTTGAAGGGCTTTATGTGACGGGAGTTGGAGTACTTGATGAATGGGTGGATTTTTCAACTGAGGTTGTCAGCTACCGGACTTTTGTCGGTTACACCGGTTGGGCGGCGGGGCAGTTGGACGCTGAAATTCAACGTGGTGACTGGTCTGTCCTGCAAGCCGATGCGGAGAGCGTTCTAACAGGTGATCAGGGGCAGCTCTGGAAACATTTGCGAGAATCACTTCCGAAGTAAAGACAGGTTTAGCTTTCACCCTCTCCGCTGGTTTTACCGAGTCGGTCCAGAAGTGCTTTTACCACCACATCAATGCGTGCCTGATCTTCGTCCAGAATATTTAAAAAGCGCAAGCCAATCTGTTGCATATCGTTGGCATCGACATCGCAGATCCAAACTGCTTCGGCCAAAGCGCAGATGATCCCCTTCTTGTCACCGATGGAGAGGTAGACCAGAACCAGGTCTGATTGTTCTACAGGAGCCTTGAGGGGGAGCCTGATGCCGCCTCCGGCCAGGTTGATCAGGTTCTTTTTAAACTCTGTCAGCTCTGCAGCAGAAACCCCGTCCTTGATCTTCTTGAGATGCTCTTCCCAGAGGGAGCGTATATCCGCCAGGTTGCCTGTGCTCCGATGAATTCCCACCCAGGCATTCGCGTCCACGCGCCGATAGATGCGTCTGGAAATAAATTCCAGGTTGCCCTCAAACTGCAGGCGGATATCCTGACCGCTGATGCGTTCAACAAAAGAGGCCACCAGGCGCATCCCCATGCCCATGTGGTCAGTCAGAACTTCAAACTGCATGCCCGGTTCAAAAGGGTAGGAGTCTGCGGCATCACAGCCGTAGGGAAGCGCCAGGTCGAGTTGCATCGGTTTGCTGTGCATGGCGTAGCCGGTGATGGTGTCCAGAGCGACTTGTTCTTCATCAGTGAAGATCCGCTTGATGAAGACTTTCTGCCCTTTATTAAAGTATTTTCCGTAAGACATAATTTAAGCTCTTGTTCCTGGTTGCTCTATTCGTCTGTGCCGCCGCACACCGATTTCTCAATCTCAGCCGCGACCGCCTCTACCGTCATCCCGTCGCCGGGGATCGTCACCTCAGCGTACTTCTGGTAAAGAGGCAGGCGTTCCTTGTAAAGGTTCTCATAGGTTTCATTTGGGCCGATGACCAGTCCCCGATTGTCCATGTCGTTGACCCTGCCGAGCAATTCTTCCAGAGGGATGTCGATAAACACCAGTTGACCGAGCTTCCTCAACCGGGCCATGGCCCGCTCACTGTACACCGCAGAACCGCCGGTAGCAACCACGCTATGCGTTGTTGTGAGTTCAATGAGAACCTGCTCTTCGATCGCTTTGAATTTACCCAGGCCTTCTCTTGCGATGATCTTCTGCAGACGGCATTGTTGCTGACTCTGGAGAAGCAGGTCGGTGTCGACAAAGTTGTAGCCGAGCCGCTTGGCCAGCAATACACCCACGGTGCTCTTTCCGGCTCCCGGCATACCGATCAGGATTATGTTCAGGGCACAATCAATTCGCATGCAACAAAAATTGCCTGATTATTGACTTTGGGTCAACTGTAGAATGTTTGCTTGTTACTGAATTGACCTGTTTAATGCGCCATGAATCTTCACTTGCAAACACCAAGAGGCTGAAATAATCAAGAGTGCGGCTAAAGCCGAAGAGTCGTTTGGGTGATGTGAAAAAGATCCAGATTTCAAAAACAAAGCGCCGCAACCCTGAACAGGGTGCGGCGCTTTGTTTGTTTTGGCGTCTGATCTTGTCGTCTTCAGACGCTAGTCTTTTGCGACCTTCAGCACGATTTTGCCGAAATGTTTATCTTCTTCCATCATCCGGTGCGCTTCTACGACCTCATCGATGGTAAATACTTTTTCAATAATCGGTACGATGGTGCGGTCGGCGAACTTGGGCAACGCGCGACGGGTGAACTCGGCGACAATTTCGGCTTTCTCAGGGACTGGACGTGAGCGCAGCACCGAGCCGATGATCTGTTGGCGCTTGACCATCATCAAGGCGAGGTTGAGTTCAGCCTTGATGCCGCTGATTACACCGATGCTGACCATTTTCCCCTTGTAGCCGAGGGATTTCATGTTCGGGCCGAGGTATTTGGCGCCGACGTGATCGAGGACCAGATCGACCCCTTTCTTCTTGGTGTATTCCTTGACGATTCCTGTGAAGTCGGGATTCTCCAGGTAGTTGATGACCAGGTCTGCGCCGAGATCACTGACCCGATCCATTTTCGATGGATGGGCTGTGACAATCAACTTGCTGTTCGGAGTGAGGGCTTTGCTGAGCTGGATGGCCGCAGTGTTGACGCCACCGCCACCGCCGTGGAGGATGGCGGTCTGACCGTCCTGGAAGTCGCCGATCATAAAGACATTGAGGAATGCCGTGATGTAGGATTCACAGACGCAGGCGGCTTCTTCAAAGCTCATGCTTTCCGGGATGCGCATCAGGTGACTGGCGTAGGCCACGGCGTATTCCGCATAGCTGCCACCGCCCACCAGGCTGATGACCCGCTCGCCCACTTTCCAACCCTCTACACCCGGACCAATCTCTTCGATGGTGCCGGATACTTCGAGGCCGAGAATTTCCGAGTCGCCGGGAGGGGGTGGGTAG
This sequence comes from Desulfuromonadales bacterium, assembly GCA_012974435.1. Taxonomy (GTDB): domain Bacteria; phylum Desulfobacterota; class Desulfuromonadia; order Desulfuromonadales; family BM103; genus M0040. Next base: position 13,424 of record JAAXQF010000410.1, read on the forward strand.
TTCCCCGCACGTTGCACCAGATCGGGGCGGTTGATCGATGTGGCAACGACCTTGACCAGAACTTCGCCTTCTTTGGGTGAAGGCTTCTCGGTTTCGCCAACTTTGAGAACCTCAAGACCACCGAATTCATCCATTAAAACAGCTTTCATATAGTTTCTCCTCAAATTGAAGGTTTGTTGGTTATGTCAGAAACAGAGCAGAACTTTAACGCAAAGACGCAAAGGGTTCAAGCAGGACGCAAAGGGAAAACCTAACACGACATGGAGGGTCAAGCCACGTCAGGGTTAAGCTTTAGCGCTTAAGCCTTTCTTTGCGTCTCGATATTGTTCTTTGCGACTTTGCGTTAAAAATTACCCCTGCTCAGGTTTTCGCTCAAACCGATACCCTCGTCCGCGCACCGTCAGAAAATGTTTCGGATTGGCCGGATCCTCTTCAAAGTACTTACGGATGCGGACAATGAAGTTGTCAAGTGTGCGGGTTTCCGTATCTTCAGCCATTCCCCAGACTGATTTTAATAAGGTCGCCCTGGTCAGGGTTTCTCCTTCATTGCTAAAAAATATAGCCAACATCCGACCTTCGAGCTCGGTAATCCTGATCTTGCCTTTTGTGGTTTCCGCCGCCAGGTTGTTCAGGTCGATGAGGTTGCTGCCGAACTGGTAGTCTTCTGTTTTTATCTGTGAGGGCTGATACCATGCTGAACGGCGTAACATGCCACGAATGCGCAAGAGGAATTCATCGAGGCTGAACGGCTTGGTGAGATAGTCGTCGGCCCCTTCTTTCAGCCCGTTGACTCGATCCTGCTCTTCACCCAGGGCTGTAAGCATGAGGATCGGCAGCTGAGGCTGGGTTGTGCGCATCTCTCTGCAGAGGTCAAAACCATGACTGTCCGGAAGCATCAGGTCGAGAACCACCAGGTCGAAAGACTGGCGACCGAAGGCGTCCATTGCAGCGGCGCCCGTTTCGGCATGAGTGATCAGAAAACCTTCAAACTCAAGGTTGAAGATGATGCCTTGGGCGATGTGCTTTTCGTCTTCGACGAGGAGGATGCGTGGTTTCTTCATGAGGCCTCTGTTGTCAACGCTGATTTTGTGAGGGGGAGGGTGATCCTGAAGGTTGTCCCCTGGCCCTGGCCTTGACTTTCAACTTTGACCTGGCCGTGATGGCGCAGGATGTTGGCATGTACGATGAACAGTCCGAGGCCGGTGCCGCGGATATTTTCGTTCTTGCGACGCACGCGATAGAAGATGTTGAAGATTTTCTTCTGGTCGTTAAGTTCGATCCCGCGGCCGTGGTCGGTAAAGACAAGATAACAATGATTCTGGTCGCTGCTCAAAGAGATCATGATCTCTGGAGACTGGTCGGAATAGAGGACAGCGTTTTCCAGCAGGTTGCGTAAAACGGTTTCCATCGCGTCCTGGTCGATTGCGGCGAAAATGCCGGGCTTGATGTCGAGTGATAACTTGCCGGCCTTGGGCAGGGTGAATTGACGATCCCGAAAATACTTCTCGACAAAGGCACTGAAATCGATCGATTGGAGCTCGAGCCGCCAATGTTTCTGACCGACCCGGTTAGCCGACAGCAAATTGTCGATCAGGCCGTTGAGCCGGTTCGCATCGCTCAGCATGGTCTCCACAAAGGGCGCCAGTTGTTCCGGTGAGGGCTGGTGGCGACGCACTGTTTCCAGGTGCAGTTGCAGCGAAGCCAGCGGTGATTTGAGTTCGTGGGTTACCTGGGAGATAAACTGACGTTGCTCGCGAACCAGGGAGGATTGTTTGCGCCAGTACAGGAAGATGACGTAGACGCCGACCAGTATGGAGACGAGTAGCAGCAACCCTTCTGTCAAAATCAACCAGTCAGGGCCACCAACCAGAAGCTCCGGGCTGTATTTTTCGGCCAGCGCTCTCAGCTTGCGGTGATTGCCGAGAAACCAGTTGAGCCAGACAATCACTGCGAGAACCCAGGCGACCTGGATGCCAATGAAAGCCATGAGCGGGTTAAATATCCGTTTCAGCCATTTCATAGGCTCATCTTTACCATTACAGCCGCTGTGCGACAAGTGGCAGTGCAGAATGTTTTTACAGAATTATTACAAAGGGACCGATGAACCTTTGATAAATTAGGTGTTGATTCTGGCACTTTTACGGAGCAATATTTAAGGAGCGAATATGCGCATCGGTAAACATGAAGTCACTTATCCCCTGATTCAAGGCGGCATGGCCGTGCGTGTTTCAGGGCACCGCCTGGCTGGTCACGTTGCCCGTTGTGGCGGTGTCGGTCTTGTGGCATCTGCCGGTATCGCCCTGAACGATCCCCAGTACACCGGTGACAATTATTTCGCCATAGAGCCTCAGTCTCTCAAGGATGAGTTGGCAAAGGCTTACGCGATTGCCCCTGATGGAGTGATTGGCACTAACTGCATGGTCGCAGTGACCGACTATGCTGCACTGGTCAAGGCTTCTTGTGAAGGCGGTGCCAAGCTGATCGTCAGCGGTGCCGGATTGCCGATGAACCTGCCGGAGTTAACCGCTGAATGGCCGGACGTTGCCCTGGTGCCGATTGTTTCTTCAATCAAGGCCGCTGAGTTGATTGCCCGGAAATGGCACAAAGCTTACGGCCGCCTCCCCGATGCCGTGGTCGTAGAAGATCCCGATACGGCCGGTGGTCACCTCGGTGAAAAGCTGGAAAAAATTGGCACTGGCGAGTACGACCAGTATGCGACGGTTCGTGGGGTTAAAGAGTATTTCCGTGACAAGTGGAACCTCGATATCCCGATTATTGCTGCCGGCGGTGTCTGGGATCACGAAGATTTCCAGCATGCCATGGAGCAAGGCGCCGATGGAGTTCAGATGGGCACCCGTTTTGTCTGCACCGAAGAATGTGATGCCGATGATGCGTTCAAACAGGCGTATCTGGATTGCAGCAAGGAAGATATCGGCCTGCTCATGAGTCCGGCAGGCTTGCCGGGAAGAGCACTGATTCGTAATGTCGAAGCGATTCGCGAACGTGACTTGGTGATGACACCAACCTGTCCGACCGGCTGCCTGCGTAAGTGCGCATACAAGTCTTCGGGAGAGCGCTTCTGTATCGTGCATGCTCTTGATCGCGCCCAGCGCGGGGATACAGAAACTGGACTGGTCTTTTGTGGCACCAACGCCTGGAAGGCAACGAAGATCGAAACCGTGGACGGAATCTTTGCTGAGTTTTTTCACGGAGAAGTGACACGGGCGGCGAGTCGTTAAGCATTATCCTATAATTATTTCTGAAAGGCAGCCTTTGGTCTGCCTTTTTTGTTTGTCTCCGGTAGTCTGCCTTTAAAGCCTGAGCATTGACAGGAACTACAGGTTTTGGTTCACTGACGAAGATGATTCACCTTGTGTCGGACCGTGTCCTTCAAGGAGCTCCTTGCCCGCTAGCCAGCGTTAAAGAATAACTGAAATCCGTTAGAGTAAGGCCTTTTCCTGTAGGCCCCTCTCGTGGAGAGTCCATAACGAGCAATACTCTTAATCAATACTCTTAATCACTTGTCATCGCGGTTTATCTTGTTGTAAAATGTTTTCTTGTGGTTCGGGGTAGCCCCGAGCCGCATTCTTTTCTCTGAAAACACAAGTATCTTTAAGGAGTTGCCGATATGGCATCAAAAGAAGAGTTTATCCCTAAATGGATTGCCTGGGAGTCGACCCAGCGTTGCAACTTAAACTGTGTACACTGCCGCTGTTCATCTGATATGGACGCGGCTGTTGGCGATTTTAACACCGAAGAAGCCTTTAAGCTGATTGACGATATCTGTGAGGTCAGCCAGCCGGTCATGGTCCTCTCTGGCGGAGAGCCTCTGCTGCGTAAGGATATCTTTGAAATAGCCCGTTATGGTACCAGCAAAGGTCTGCGGATGTGCATGGCCACCAACGGCACCCTGATCACGGATGAAGTTTGCCAGCAGATGATAGAGGCTGATATCAAGATGGTCTCCTTGTCTCTCGATGGCTCAACAGCCGAAATTCATGATGACTTCCGAGCCTGCCCAGGCGCTTTTGACGGTGTGGTGCGTGCCGCAGAAACCCTTACTCGCCACGGCATCAAGTTTCTGATCAACTCTTCGTTTACCAAGTGGTGAAGATATTATGAACGAACTGGTTTCCAAGGAAGACTACGAGGAGATCCTGACCTGGCACTACCAACAGGAGAAGGGCGAGGATGAGATCCTGATGCGCCCGACCTGCGCTCCGCATTACTATCGCGTTGTGCCGCAGATGGCCAAGGCTGAAGGTGTCGATTTCAAGCGGCGCAGCCTGACCTTCTCCACCGGTGGCGGCAAAGGTTGTATCGCTGCCCAGACCATCTGCCTGATCGATTGCTTCGGTAATCTCAAGCCCTGCTCCTACTTCCACTCCTCGGTCGGCAATGTTAAACAGGTGCCGTTCAAGGACCTCTGGTTCAACAGCAAGACTTTCAACGACCTGCGTAACTTTAAAGAGTACAAGGGCAAGTGCGGGGAGTGCGAGTTCATCAACGTCTGTGGTGGTTGCCGCGCCCGTGCTGATGCTGTTTACGGCGATTACATGGCAGAGGAGCCTTTCTGCAACTACCTTCCACCGCGTACTTTGAAGCGCATGGAAAAAGAAGCAGCCGAAAATGCTGCAAAAGAAAAATCTTAAGAGGTCAAAACACACAACGTGAAAAGTGATTGGTCGTAATCTTTCACGTTTCACGTTTCACTTTTCACGATAATCTCAGGAGGAGTTTCATGTCTCAAGAATACACGTTCATCAAGGCTTGCTGGGGCCAGCCGACTGACTATGTTCCCGTATGGCTGATGCGCCAGGCTGGTCGCTACCTGCAATGCTACAAGGATGTCCGCGCCAAGGGCGGCGGCACCTTCCTCGATCTCTGCAAGGACCCCGCGCGCGCGGCGGAGGTTACCATCCAGCCGATCGATATCCTCGATGCTGATGCGGCGATCCTTTTTTCCGATATCCTGACGCCGATTGAGCCGATGGGAATGGCACTCGATTTCGTGCCTGGTCCGGTGTTCGAAAAGCCGATCCGCACCGCTGCTGACGTTGATGCCCTGGTGGTGCCTGAGGATATGAGCCAAGCAGTCTCTTATGTGCCGGCTATTATCAAGCGCTTGCGGGTTGCCTTCGAAGGTCGTGTTCCGCTGATCGGTTTTGGTGGCGCGCCCTTTACTCTCGCCTGTTACATGGTTGAAGGTAAAGGCAGCAAGGACTTTGCGTCTCTCAAGCAGATGATGTATTCGGACTTCCCGCTTTACGATGCCCTGATGAAGAAGATCACCGAGATGGATCGGCGCTACCTCAACATGCAGATCGAAGCCGGTGCCCAGGCGATCCAGATTTTCGATACCTGGGGTGGCCTGCTGGCCCCTCTCGATTACGAGCGCTATATCCTCCCTTACGTCAAGGAGTTGATCAACGGCCTTAATCGCGACGGTATCCCGGTCATTTACTTCGTCAAAAATGGCGGCACAATGCTTGAACTGGTTAAGGAAGCTGGTGCCGATGTCCTCGGTCTCGACTGGCACGTCAACCTTGGCAAGGCCCGTGACATTCTCGGTGATGATATCGCCGTTCAGGGTAATCTCGACCCAACCGTACTCTATGCTCCGAAGGATCACATCGAGCGTGAGGTGCAGCGCATTCTCGATGAGAATGCTGGTCGTCCTGGATTCATTTTCAACCTTGGCCATGGCATCCTCC
>JAAXQF010000115.1 GCA_012974435.1 Desulfuromonadales bacterium
GAGCGTCGTCACCGAAATCGGCAACCGACAGATCGAAGTGGTCGGCCTGTACGATCTGGGCACGTCATTCGGCATCGACGCCAGCATCATCACGAGCGATCTCAACTTTCTGCGCTACTTCTGCAAAGGTATCATCAGTTGTTGCAAGGTTGCCGTTGAATCCAGAGGCGTTAATAACTTCTCCAATAGGGAGAGAAGGGTTACCTTGGCCATCATCTTCGTAGATAGGAATGGAACCTGTGATGATGCCTGTATGCAGCATCGCTGCGGTGCCAACATCGCCAGGTTGCAAGGCCGTAGCTACTACCCCCGCATCCGTATAGCTCACCTTACTGGTATTTGCCGCAACCGCGGCACTCGCTGTGTAGCTAATTTTGGCATTATTCGTTGTTATGCTCGCCGCTTGCTGTGCGGTGATTCCAGTCTTGGCGGTGTTCGCTGAGATTGCCGACGCTTGGGCCACTGAAGCACCGTTGGTCGCACCATCCTCTACATTCAGGTTGACGCGCATTCCGTTGTAGGTCGAGGCGTTAAGCCCACCCCTGCCCTCATCAATCGCGCCATTCCGATCTTGATCCAGTTCGATCGCCGCAACGTCTGCCGAGAGGTCCATCAGTTTAGGCTGTGGCGCACAGGCAGCCAGGAATATCAATAGGAAAAGAAATTTACGCATCTTAAAACCTCACAAAAAAGAGTTCGTCGCGGCCCTTTTCGGCCCGCCAGGTCCGTTGTGACTGACAATCAGCCAGATAGAATCCGTCCGTGGTTAGAAAAATATTGACCTGATGGCGTTTGCCAACTCCCTCAAATTTCAGGCCGAGGGCTTCGCCGATGGCCAGGTTGTAGCGCTCCTTTGTTCGGAGTTGCCCGGTGGCGGCTAGAAGACCCCGCTCGTTTCTGATCGCGGCCAAGAGGGCGAGACTGTATTCCTCACATTCGTAGAGATAAGGGATCGGGCGCAATCGCTGGTCGTGGTAGCGGTCCATAAAGGCGCGGACCTCCTTTACCGTGGTCAGCAGGTATTCGCGATCGGTCGGCAGCCAGTCGATCAGACCGGGAAAAGTCTGCTGGAGCTGTTCCCACATTTGGGTGTGTGTGACCTTCGCCATTACTTTCTGTCTCCGCTCACGGTTCACTCCTTCTCCCCAAACTGCTGCTTTGTCGTCTTGCCCGCATCTTTGTTGCGACAGACCTCGCTTGGGCACATGCAGCGTATTTCCGGTATGAAGCGACCGGCGCGGCAGTGTTCCTTGCACCATTCAGGACTTGGTTTCATGTCTGTGATATCCCCGGCACCCGGCACAATACTTATCTCCCTTGGCCGAGATAGATCCGCTGTGCCTGCAGGTCCCGCATTGGCCATAGACCTGACGGGCGCCGTTCAGTATCTGTGCTGTGCTCATTCCTGCGGTCGGGTTGTTCATAGAACCACCTTCTCGATATTCACTAACTGCCCACCCTGGACCGTCCCTTTTAAGCAGCCGATCTCAGCCGGTTCATACCCGGCAATCTCGCCATAGCCGATGGCACCGATACCGGGGTCTGAGTAGAGTTTGAGAAATGAACCGCTCGAGCCGTACCAGCAACAGTCGTTGGGGATATAGGCGCTGTCCTGGGGTACCGCATAGCGGTACTGCTGGTGGAGTCTCTTGCCGTCATCGGTCAGCATCAATTCGTTATGTATGGTCGGCTCGACAAACAGTAATTGGTGGTTATGGCCGAGGCTCTTATAGATGCAGTCGGTATGCCCGAGTTTGTCCAGCTTGCGCTTGAGGGCCGCCTTGCGGTTCGCTTCGCGCTGAATCGGGTCCTTTGCGCCGTGGGGTAGGCTGCCGTTGCCGTGCAGCAACAAAAACTTGTGCTGGACCTCGCCCTTATGAGTTGCGCCGAACTTGCAGATCACCCCGCCGTAGGGAACCCTTAACTGTTTGCAGATATGGGTACCGATGTTGAACGTGTTGATCATCTTGTATTCGTGGTTGCCTATCAGCCAGGCCAGAATCTTCTTACGCACCGGCTCAAAGTCTTTAATCACCTGGTCGGCATGGTCTTGAGCGTTACGCCAGCCGTTGCGGATCTCAACCGAGACTGAGGCAAAACGCTTATCGCTGGGGTCGATGGCATCTACCGCATCCCCCTTGACCCAGAGAAAGCGATTGCGCTTCTTACGGACCATTTCGATCACTTCCAAGACGGCCTCCCGGTGGTGATTCAGGGGACCGTAATGCAGGTCGCTCATGTCAAAAAACTCGTAATCCAACGGCATCTCTCGGTAGATCAGTTCCATTGGTTCTCCTGTTTGTAGTCTTCGACACACCAGCAAACCATATGGTTGATTCGGTCTACTGGCCGTGGACGACCGCATGCGTAGCAATTGCCCTCTTGGTGTCTGAGTTCTTTGTTCTTTTTGGAAGCAACTCGGTGCCCCTGAAGGTGTTTGGTGCATTGTGCCCGGCCAAAGGATGTAGGCGCTGCGCAATCGGTGCAGAGACCCAGGGCGCGCCTCTTCCGCTTATTAGCCGTGCTGACCATAGATTCGCTGGATATTCTGATAACGCCGCTCAACATCATCGGGCCGCTTGCGCCCCCAGAGGGTATGGACCTGCTTGAAATCGCGGATATCTGCCGCCGAAATGAGATGCGGATATTGGAGCATCCACTGATGGAGCTTGCCGCCCTTACTGAGATGGAGTTGGTTGTGGTAGTCGATCACATTCAGCAACGCTTCGGTGTTCTTGAGTTTGACGCCGGTGCGATCTATCAGGCCCGTGCAATAGACAACTGCGGTGCGGACCTGCTCGGCGTCGAACTGGTCAACCACGGAGGAGCGTTGTTCCAGTTTGCGGTTCAGGTCATCGATGTTGTCGTTCTGCAAAAAGAGCCGCTTTAAATCCTTGGGCCGGAAACCGCAGGCCTTGAGACACAGAATCCCCAGCCAATTGTTTTCGATGTCGAACTGACAACTGCCGAAGGAATAACCGCTCTTGCCGCTGCGCACTCCGTCTGCGTCTGAAAATTGATAGAGCAGGTGGGGTTGATCGCCGATCTCGTTGGCGGTGATGACTTCTGCGGTGAGAGTGAAGATGTTCATGGCTTCCCCCTTAATGCACCTTCGACATGGCCAATCCGGGTTTCGTGGTTGTCCAGTTTGTTCCACTGCTTGTCGCTGTTGCGGGCGTTCTGATTCATGCCGCGATGCAGGAGGTAACCGATGATCGAGATGGAAAAACAGAAGGCGGCCAGAAGAAGACCGAGGAACCAGATGAATAATTGCGGATTATCAGAAACAACATCAGGCGGGGGGAGTTGACTGCCAGCCAGGGCCGCCACCGGGATCAGCAGCACAGCAACCAACAGGATTGTGCGCGGCATTCTTCCCGGCTTTTCCATGAAACCCCCAAAGAAAAAAGGAACCGATAGACGCTTGAGAACGCCCATCAGTTCCTCAAAAAGATAAATGCCTGTCTCCGCACCCGGCCAAGGTCCGGAAACAGTCGCTAATTTAGACGACAATGTATATCAT
>JAAXQF010000121.1 GCA_012974435.1 Desulfuromonadales bacterium
CTTTGGGATCGAAAGTTATACAAAAAGAGGGCCTGTTTTTAATGCTCATTTTGAGTGATTAGCGACTCAAAACACGAACTTGACCAAATTGGCGATGACCTTCAGGCGAACCATGGAATCCAAAGCCACTCTGTTTGGCACCAACCCATGGCGCTGCACCTGAGCCACCGACACCCTGATTGACACCGATCATGCCTGCTTCCAACTGCTCAGCTACAGACACAGCCTCTTTACCACCAAATACGACAGCCCCCAGACCATAAGTCGAGTTATTGGCTCTTTCTACGGCCTCCTCGATAGCTGCATACTTACTTATGGCCACAACCGGACCGAAGGTTTCCCCTTGCTCCATCAGCATATCTGTCGTCATGTCACTGATGACGGTGGGTTTTATATAACGTTCCGGTTGCTCTGATCCACCCAAAAGGACTCTGCCGCCTTTTTGCTCTGCATCACGAAGATGTTCGATGATCTTGCGATGTTGGTTAGCATTGATGATGGGCCCGATGTTGACGTTCGCCATATCCCATGGACCTGTCTGATAGCGTGAGGCGAATTCAACCACGTGTTTCTCAAACGGGTCTGCAATCTTCTCATCGACATAAATACGCTCTGTCGAAATACACATTTGCCCGGCATTTTCAAAGCTGCTCGCAACAGCAAAGCGGGCAGCAGCCGCAATGTCAGCGTCGTGCATAACAATCATCGGATCGTTGCCGCCAAGTTCCATGACCAGGCGCTTCAACTGCCCTGAAGCACGGGTCATGATATCTTTACCAGCCGCTTGCGAACCGGTAAAGGCAATCATGTTGACATTGCTCTCAACCAGCGCCTTGCCCTGCTCACCATCGCCATGGACAATTTGCAGGACGTGTTGCGGAAGAACAGTATTCAGCAGTTCGACAAAAGCCTGAGCGATAAGAGGCGTCTCTTCAGAGGGTTTGAACACCACTGTATTCCCGGCGACCAGCGCAGGAACCATGAGATTTTTAGCCATCGCCAAGGGGTAATTCCAGGGGGAGATAACCACAACAACACCGAGCGGCTGGTAATCAAGCTGCGTGCCTCCACCAAGATCGCGCGTCTTAAGAGCGTCCATTGCTGATTGTGCAAGGGAAACGCCCCCATACACAGTGCTGCCCACTTCACCGGTAGAGCGGCGAAGATCCTTACCCATTTCTTTGCTCATGAGCACAGCCAACTCATCCACATGTGGTTCAACCTGCGAAAAGGCCTTTTTAATGAGATCAACTCGAGCGACCATACTCAGCTTGCGCCAACGTTTATAAGCCTCACGCGCTTGAGAGATGACAACATCAACTTCCTCCACGCTTGCAACCGGAAGCTCACCTAACAGTTCACCATTGCTGGGATCGTACGATGCCAATAACTTTTCCATTTAAATCTCCTCACAACCTGACATAAATCGGTGACACATTAGTAATGTGTCACCGATTCACTCAGATAAACTGTTTCATCATTTCTAAAGTAAAATCATCGACATTGTCTAACGTGACGCGATGTGCGGCACGAGCTTTTTCCGCATGATTGCGTAGCTCAGAATCGTGCAGGTCCTCCAGCTTTGAGAAGATGCCCGTACGTCTACCGACCATGTAGATCAACTGTTCTTCAGGCGGCATCGCCAGAAAAGTTCTGATAGGCGCCGTCATGCGCTCGTGGTCTTCCGGTAAACGCCCCTCCACTTCCTGAAACAGGTTCAGGATATGATCACTTTTGACCGTGCTGGTAATACCGCTGAGGTTATCAAGTAACAGTAGGAGTTCTTCAGCCATGGGGACATCACCTAGTTTGGCAAATGCCCCCGACAGAAAATCTTTGTAGAGCTCAATATTTTCCGGAAGTCCCAGAGTCCGGATACGAATAAAATCCGGATTGATCTGATTTAGAGCATCGGCCGTTTCCATTGCATTTTCGTTTGAGAAAGCCTCTCCTCCCAAACCAGGCATGAAATATTCGGAGAGCTCAATCCCGGCACGTTTCACTTTCTGACCGGCGATGATATGCGTGGCCTTATCGACACCTTTTTTCACGAAAGCGAGAACATCATCACTGGCGGATTCGAGGCCAATGTGAATTCGGTTCAACCCGGCTTCAGCGATACGAACCATGTCTTCATCGCTGATACGAGCGATTGTTTGAGAACGAGCATAGGAGGTGATCCGCTGCACTTGTGGAAAGCATTTTTTCGCGTAGTTCAGTATTTCAATCAGATCATCCGGTTTGATGACCAGGGTGTTGGCATCCTGGAGGAAGATCGACTGCATCCCCCCTTGCACCCAGTTCAGCGCCGTATGCAGAGCCATCTTCTCGTTCTCTGAACGCCCGGCCATAAGGTCCATATACTGACGCTGTGTTGCACCGCCAGGCTGCGCCATGAAAGCCTGTATCTCTTCCACAAAATAATGAATCGTATCTATATCTTTAATCAGGTGCTTTACAGGACGAATACTGAATTTCTGTCCCTTGTACAACCCGCAGAAAGTGCACTTGTTCCAAGGGCAGTTCCTGGTTATTCTGAGCATCAGGCTCTGGGCTTCACTTGGCGGTCGAATCGGCCCGAGTTCAAACCCTTCATAATCTTCACATTTTTTCATTTACTTCATACCTTATTATTACCAAGAGATTCATTGCATCAAAGACTCTGCACATACCATGTAAAATAACCAGAGCTCGTCACCTTCCCCGCTTCGTCCTTGACTGAAACATAAACGACGGTGAGAGCTCGTCCTTTTTTCTCAAAATATCGTGTTGAGATCTTCTGAGTCAGGTTCTCTTTCAGTTCTACTGTCTTGCAACTCCCTGCAGTGAGATCTCACCTTCTTTAACAACATGAATCCTCGGCCGGAAGCTGCCAATATCTAGTTTTGCGTCAAGCTTGTAATCAAAAGTCTCCTGCTGTGACTGTAACAAACTAGCGAACAGACCGATGCTATTGAGGAGGTCGGCTGTCGCGACCAGAACAACATCGCCTTCTCCATAGGCATCGATCGTTGGCAGGTTGTTTGAGACCCCAGTCAGAACTTTGTGTCCTTCAAGAGTGACAGAGTAGACAAGGCCATCGAGCTTGAGAGAAGAACGGTTCGGGTTGACGATATGCAGACCAATTTCGAACTTAGGGACCGCTCCTTCTGAAGGGAGAACACGAAAAGAAGTGATACCCACAGTCGGTATTTCAAACCCTGGCTCCAGGCTGGCACAACCGACAGAGGTAATGAAGAGGGTTAAGCAGACGACAAGCTTGGTAAATCTGGCCATGGGTATCTCCTTAGTGCCACCTTGAGTTGAAAGGTGACGAACCATAATAGCAATTGTAAGACACTGAGACTACCCTTGCCTACAAGGACAAACCTTATTGATGATTGGACAATCAGAAGTAAAAACCAGAGAAGGCTAGCAACCTATCGGACTAACCATGAACTGGCTGCAAATCCGCCTGTTTGGTCCATATTTCAGCTCCTTTTCGACCAATAGCTACGGCTATTACTCTCAAAAGAGCCAAA